>CALMBI010000235.1 GCA_937860115.1 uncultured Arcobacter sp.
AAAGCGATAATAGAAGTGATAGCAATAATCTCTGTACTGATTTGTTTAAGATCATCTACTGTCATCACCATCGAGATAATCCCTAGTGTTTCGCCAGGTTTTGCATTGTGACAATTCATACAATTTATCTCTTTTGTTTGTTCAGCTACATAAGGTATAGTGATTCTATAGGTACTATGTCCTAAGAAATTTTCAGTGATATGTTCTCGAGGTTTTCCAGTTTGTAAAACCTCTTTATCTATCTGATCCCTTACATCATCTTCTCTTCCAACACCAAATTGTTTTTTCACAACATCTTATCTAACAATCCAAAGATCATCAACACCATTAAGTTTTTTGGTTTGATTTACATAAAAATCTCTATTTTCCATCATTCCATTAACCATATGGGCGGTTAAACAATTTTTGACACTTTCTGCAACAAGTTTAGCTTTTATCTTAGCACTGCTAAAACCAAATTCTCTTAAATTGAATGTAATATTAGCGATCATTGCTAAAAACATCACTAGCATAACGCCAGTCATAGTAGTAAAAATATTTTTTCTAGTCATACAAAAAATTCCCTTTTTTGAAAGAATTTATTGTACCTTTTTTAAAATAAATTTTATATTTTGATGACACATTCTAAAGAATAATTAAAGAAGCGTGATTCCTGTGTCATCAAGTGAGATTTTTTTTGAATCAATCAATAATGTAAGTGAAGCTTTGAAGTTTTTTTTGCTCATCTGAAACACTTTCATAATCTCATCTGCTTCGCTTTTATAATTCAGTGGCAAAAATCCACCACTTTTTGATAAGAGATCTAGTACTTTTTCACTTCCAGCATCTTTTTTTGCACTTTTTCCAATTGGTTGGAGTGAGATATCAAGCTTCCCATCTTCTCTTACGGTTTTGATATATGCTTTTTTTGTATCACCTGTAAAAAGTTTGCAAAAAACTTCATTAGCATACAACATCCCTTCATATTTATTATTAACTATCACTTTAAATCCAAGCGGTGTTTTTGAGATAACAAGCACTTTTACCTCTTGATTTTTTTTCAGGTGCTTTGTTTCGTTTGATAAAAATGATGTGATTTTTTCAATCCCTATAAGACGATTTGTTTGTTCATCTTTGACGACTCGTATGATTCTTTTATCACCAACATGAAATTTATTTTTCTGTTTGTTGTTGGGTACTAAAAGATGTTTTGGAAGTCCAATATCGACAAATGCTCCAAATGGAGCCACATCGACACATTTTACAAAAGCAAACTCATTGATAAGCGCTTTTGGATACTCTGTAGTAGCTACAAGTCTATCTTCACTATCAGTATAGATAAAAACTTCTATCTCATCTCCAACTTGCATATCATCTGTGATATAAGCATTTGGAAGAAGCACTTCATAAGCTTCCGTTTCACTTTGATCACAGATCTCCTCTTTGGTTCTTGATGGAACCAAGAAAAAACCGTGGTCAGTATCTCTTTTGATGAGAAGAGTGTTTATCTCACCAAGTATTATTTTTTCATTCATTATTTTTTTCTTTCTTGCTTTTTAACTTAAAGCTTTGAGTTCTTCTTCAACTTTAGCGAATTTTTCTTGTGCATTTGCTAGACCAGTTATATTCTCTTCTAAAACTTTTGCAGGTGCATTCGCAACAAATTTTTCATTATTTAACATTCCGCTCAGTTTATTGATTTCAAGTTGTAGTTTCTCTTTTTGTTTTGTAAGTTTTGAAATAATTCCACCAAGATCTATCTCATTTGTAGGGATATACACTTCAAGATTATCACTTACATCAGTAATGCAATTTTCAGCTTTACTGTTCACAATTACAATCTCTTCAACTTTCCCAAGTTTTTCTATAAAAGCTTTTGCCGTTGTTGTGTCAAGATTTTTTTTGATATTTATATAAGCTTTTGCTATTTTGCTATTTCCCATATCAATAACAACTTTTGCTCTTCTTACACTTACAATAGCTTCTTCAATAAGAGCAAAACTATTTTCTATATTCTCATCGATTTTAAGCTCTTTTGGAAACTTCATCACCATAACAGAGTTCCCCTCTTCCAACGTCGTACCTGAAAGTTTATGATAGAGATATTCAGAGATAAATGGCATAAATGGTGAAACCATTTTGAGTGTCTCTTTGAAAATCGCTCCAAGCTCAGGGATACTTGATTTATCAGCTTTAGAATACTCAATCCCCCAGTCACAAAACTCCATCCATACAAATCTATAAAGAGTAGTCGCCGCTTCATTAAACTTATAACTATCAAGTGCATTTCTGACCTCTTCCACAGCTCTTGCTAGCCTACTTTGCATATAAAGTCCAAGTGGAGTTTTGATAGTGATATTTTCTAAATCATCAAATTTTTCAACATTAAGTTGCAAAAAATTACTTGCATTATAAAGTTTATTTGTAAAGTTTCTATAGATCTCAAGGTGTTTTTTACCAAGCTTAATATCTCTTCCTTGCACTGCCAAATAAGCCAAAGAAAATCTAACGATATCAGCACTAAATTCATTTACCATATCAAGAGGATCGATTACATTTCCTTTAGATTTTGACATTTTAGCACCTGCTTCATCCCTTACAAGCGCATGCATATAGATATGTTTAAATGGTAATTCACCCATAAAATGCTCACCCATCATCATCATTCTGGCAACCCAGAAAAACATAATATCAAACCCAGTAATAAGTAATGAATTTGGATAAAAATCTTTTAGATCAGTTGTACCAAATGTCTCTTTTAATTTATCATTATTTCCCCATCCAAGTGGTGAAAATGCCCAAAGAGCTGAACTAAACCAAGTATCAAGTACATCTGGGTCTTGATGAAAGTTTTTACTTGCACAATGTGGACAAGCTTCAGGCTCATCATGTTTATCAGCCCATACATGATTACAATCATCACAATAAAACACAGGGATTCTGTGTCCCCACCAAAGCTGTCTACTTATACACCAGTCTCTTAGCTCATCCATCCAAGCTCTATATGAATTTATCCAATGAGCAGGGAAAAATTGAGTAAGTCCAGCATAGGTTTTATCAATACTTCCTCTAGCCACCTCACGTCTAACAAACCATTGTTTTGAGATATAAGGCTCTACGATATTTTTACATCTATAACAATGCCCTACTTGATGGTTATGCTCTTCAATTTTTACGATAAAACCTTCTGCTTCAAGTTTCTCAACGATTGGTTTTCGAGCCTCTAGTCGCTCCAATCCAGCAAACTCACCACAATAATCATTCAAGATCCCTTTTTCATCAAACACTGTAATAAATTCTAAATCGTGTCTTTTTCCTACTTCATAGTCATTTTGATCATGTGCTGGAGTTACTTTTACAACACCTGTTCCAAAACTCATATCAACATGCTCATCTGCGATCACTTTGATAGTTCTATTTGTAAGTGGAAGTACGACCTCTTTTCCTATGATATTTGTATATCTTTCATCACTAGGATGCACCATAATTGCACTATCCCCAAAGTATGTTTCTGGTCTAGTTGTAGCAACTGTTACATATCCACTTCCATCAGCAAAATGATAGTTCATATGGTAAAATTTCCCATTTACTTCATCATGCTCAACCTCGATATCAGATAGCGCTCCATCATGAGTACACCAATTGACCATATAGTTATTTTGAACAATCATTCCTTCATTATAAAGGTGTACAAAAGCTTCTTTTACAGCTTCTTTGAGTCCATCATCCATAGTAAATCGCTCTCTAGACCAAGCAGGTGAAATCCCAAGTTTTCTCATTTGGTGCACTATTGTACCACCACTATACTCTTTCCACTCCCATACTTTTTCTAAAAACTTCTCTCTCCCAATCTCCTCTTTTTTGATCCCCTCAGCTAAAAGTCTTTTCTCTACAACATTTTGAGTAGCGATCCCAGCATGATCTGTTCCTGGTTGCCAAAGTGTTTTAAAACCATCCATTCTTTTATATCTTGTTATGATATCTTGCAAAGTAAATGTTAAAGCATGACCAATGTGTAAGCTCCCTGTTACATTTGGTGGTGGCATCATAATTGCAAAATTTTTCCCTTCTTCTTGGATAGATTTATTTCCATCTATCTCAAAATACCCCCTGCTTTCCCAAATCTTATAATATTGATCTTCTACTTCGTTTGAATTGTAACCATTACTCATTTTTCTATTTTCCTATAATTGTATATTCTATTTTAAAGGGATCGATTTTACCCAAAAACCGATTAAAAATTGCATCAAAGAATAATGCTACTTAAAATCCCTAGTATTCCACCAAAAACACCGCCCCAAACAACAAGCCATCCAAGATGCTCTTTCATCATATCTTCTATGATTGCTTTTACCATTTTAGGATTGAGCTCATCAAGTCTTTCTATTATCACTCTATCTATTTTTTGCTCCATATCTAAAGAGATCTCACTTTTTTCTAAAGTTTGCATAAGTGTTTTTTGAAATGTATCTGTATGAATAATCTCATTGATCGCTTTTTTCATTTTATTTTCAAAAGGAGTTTTTAAAGGCTCCAATGCCTTAGCTCCTCCAAACATTCCAAGCATCCCACCAAAATTAGATTCCATCACTGCACTTTTAAGACTCTCAAATGCAACACTAAAATCGGTCCTTTCTATCAATGAAGTAAAATCGATTTTTTTTCCCTCTTCACTAAACTCTTTTTTCAAGAATTTATCAAGATTCTCTTTTGTAAAAAATTGCTCCATAATAAGCTTATGGATAGAGATTTTAAACTCTTCAAATCTAGCTTCCACAACACCACTTCCATACAGTAAAGGAACTTTATGAAAGAGCATATAGATAGCCAAATGATTGGTAATTGCACCACTAAAAGCGAACATTCCAGCAATCATTAAAAGTTTGTTATCAAGCAATAAACCAACAATGATCACCATAAAAGAGATCAGATTTGTTAAAACCGTTTTATTCAATTTTCACCTCGACTAAAGTTTTTTCGTATTTTAGCTTATTTAGTATAAGCTTTCACATGATGATTAAATCTTTAATATTTATATTTTTTACCTCTTTTCATATTTTTGCACTTGATATTATTGGGAATTTTGAAACAGTTAAACTAAATCAATTTACTACAAACTATACGGTTGCCAAAGTAGATACAGGCGCTGTATATAGTGCTCTACATTGCACTTATATAAAGCTCAACGAAGATGAAAATAGTGTTCTTTTTACTCTGCTTGATTCAAATACCACTTTTAAAAAAAAGATTGTAAAAATTGCAAACATCAAAAGCAGTAATGGTCAAGAAGAAAAAAGACCTATAATAGAAACCACAATAATATTAGGTAAAGAGACTTATCCTATTAAATTTTCTCTAACAAATCGAAGTGCAATGAAAACAAAAATTCTCTTAGGAACAGACTTCATAAAAAACAGATTTTTGGTGGATGTTAGTAAACAAAATTTAAAAGATTAAAAGATAAAATGATAAAAATTTTAAAAGGACACAGGCAACCATAGATGCAAAAAGAATCAATTTTGTATATATTAGATCAACATGGAGTAAGTGAAGATGATCTTAAAATCTTCGCTGATAAACTTAAAAAAGAAAAAAACTTCACAGTAGCAGATTGCGATAAATTACTTCTAAAAATGGGATATGAAAAAGTTTTTACAGATGAAGATGATGATGGATATGATGATGGATTCTCTTCGTATGAAAAATCCAAACCAAAACATCATCTTGATAATTAGTACTTATCGTTCATTTCATTTTTAATCAAAAAGGATTATATTTATTTAATGGAAAAATTAGAACAACTAATCAAAGGACATAAAGAGTTTCAAAACTTTCATTTTAAAAAATTTGAATACCAATTTGACGAGCTCGTTTCAAAAGGACAATCTCCTGAGATACTTTTTATTGGATGTAGCGATAGTAGAGTAGTTCCAGATCTTATAACAGGAAGCAAACCTGGTGATCTTTTTATCTTAAGAAATATTGGAAATTTTGTTCCAGCTTTTAAAAAAGACAATGACTTTCACGGAACAGCTGCAGCGATAGAGTATGCCGTATCTGTTTTGGAAGTAAAACACATCATTGTTTGTGGACACTCTTATTGTGGTGCTTGTGAGTCACTTTACAAAGTTCTTCCAGATGGTGACGATCTTGTTCATGTGCGTAAATGGCTTGAGATTGGAAAAGTTCCAAAAGCGTTTGTTGAGACTAATTTCAAAGAGTTCAGTTTTGATGAAAAACTTCGTATGACTGAGCAAATCTCTATTATTTTTCAATTAGAAAATCTTCTTACATATCCTGCAGTCAAGCGTAAAGTGGAAGATGGATCGCTTACTATTCATGGTTGGTACTATGAACTTCAAAGTGGAAATATCAAATACTTTGACTCAACTGAGCTAGAGTTTAAAGATTTAAACTCCAAAAAAGAATTAGACTAGAGTTTTACTCTTCCAAAGTCAATCTTGATAATCTTTTTAAGATAGCAAGCTTTGCTTTGAGTTTTTCTCTCTCCTCTTTTGTTTTTGCTTCATTAATATCTCTTTTTGTTTTAGATATTTTTTGCGCTATCTCATTGTCAAGTTTTTTTCTTTTTTTCTTACTGTTTTTTTTACCAAAAACGACATCTTTTAATTCTTCAAATATTTTACTGATCTTCATATTTTTCCCCAAGTTCTCTAACATTTTTATCACCGATCCAAACAATTGTCGCAACTGCGATAAGTTTTTTGATCACATCATACGTAAGTAAGCTATCATTTATAAGTGATGTTGCCATTTTTGTATCGATATGATTTTCCCTAATCAATGCATCAATTTTATTATTTTTCATACTTTTTAATTGTTTCATTTTATCTTTCAAAAGTTCCAAATTGGCAACAGTATCTACATCATCAACCTCTTTTACATTTTCAATCGCTTCAATTGTTTGGGCAATTGCAACTCTAAGACTGTTGTATTCTTCTTTTATGTACTCATTTTCAGATTTTAGATAATGATACATATTTTTTTGAAGATCTCTCATATCTTTGATTGATTCAACTATGTTTCTTGATGCTAGTTTAAGATCATACGCTTTATCTTTTCCTATCTCATCCATATATTCTTGTGCTAGTGTAGCAAACTTGATAATCTCACCATAAATAAATTTGATCTTTGTTTCATAAAACTTATTAATATCTTGCAATTCTTCAATATTTGAATTAGTCACAACATCTTTAATATTCTTTGTATTTCTAAGCTCATGTCTATGCAAAAATATGGAATGCACTATAATCTCAACTGCATTATTATAAAGATGGATCGTTTCTTTCTTGATAGAATTTAAAGAAGCATCAGGAACAGTTAAAACAAGAGCATCAAGATAGAGTGGTTTTAAGATATCCGCATCCTCTTTTACAACAAACTTTGTTTCCAAAAAATCGACTAATTTTGAAGTAAATGGTGAAACAAGTAGTACACCTAAAATATTAAATATAGTATGAAATAGTGCTAACTGCATCCCATAATCATCATCTGCGATCCCTATTTTTGAAGCTAAAAATGTTGTTAAATCAGCTAATTGGTATAAAAATATGATTGCTACAAAACCTGTAATGATATTGAAAATAAAGTGAGCAAGTGCCAATCTTTTTCCATTTGAATTTGATGTCATTGCTCCCATCACAGCAGTGATCGTTGTACCTATATTTGCTCCAATTGCAAGCTCTATTGCATTGATATAAACGATTTGACCAGAAACAAGAGCGGTAATAATAATAGCCATCGTTGCACTACTAGATTGGATCACAACTGTTGCAAAGATTCCAAGTAAAATGTACACCAACGCACCCAAATATCCATCAATTTTAAATTGTGAAAGATCAAGTCCATTTTTAAGTGTTTCAAACCCATCTTTCATATAATCTATTCCCAAAAAGATAAATCCAAGACCAATCAAAACATTTCCAAATCCTTTGAGCACATTTTTATCTGCAAACTTAAAACCAACTCCAAAAATAATCATAGGCATCGCGTATGCTGCAATATCTATTTTCACACCCAAAGAGGAGACTATCCAAGCAGTTGTAGTTGTCCCTATATTTGAACCAAAAATAACACCAACACCACCACTGAGACTCATTAGCCCAGCACTCAAAAAAGAGATAACAATTACAGAAACCAATGATGAACTTTGCATAATAGATGTTGCTACAAATCCAGTTGTGATCGCTCTAGGAACTGTTTGTGTCGCTTTTCCCAAAATTTTTTCCAATACACCACCACTAAAGATTTTAAATCCATCATCCATAAAAATCATTCCGATAAGAAATATTGCAATTCCTCCAATAATAATTTTAAAATCACCACTACTAAAAACAATATATGCCAAAAGAAGCATCAAACCTTGATACAAATATTTGTTTGCCATTTTTCTCCTTTTGTAAGCTACTTATTATGCTTTTAAAACTATCCCATTTAAATAATTTGAATTTGGGATATTTAAAATATACGGATGATCACTATCAGCTCTTAATATCTCTAATACCTCTACCATTTTTTTACTATTTTTTGAAGCTTCAAGTGCTATCTCTAATAATTCGTTGATCCCTATATGATGAGAACAAGAAAATAAAGCTACAATCCCATCTTCTTTTAGGATTTTCAAACCATTTGTAAGTAAAAATTTCATCCCTTTTATTGCTCCAAACGATTCTTTTTTTGTTTTTGCAAATGGTGGCGGATCAAGAATAATCACATTATAAAGATTTGACGTTGTGATCTCATTTGTCATAAAATCAAACGCATCCTGCTTCGTAACTTTTGCTTCTTTATTATTAAGCTGGATATTGTGTGTGACTTGTGATATTGCATTTGGCGAAATATCTACAAAATGAACATCTGCTCCTTTTTCAAGTCCATAAAGACCAAATCCACCTGCATTGCAAAAAACATCCAACATCTCATCCCCAGATTTGATATATTGTGAAACAATCTGTCTATTTTTTCTTTGGTCAAGATAGAAACCAGTTTTTTGTCCCTCAATAAGACTCATAGAAAATTGAATTCCATTTTCAACTATATCAATATTCTGCGCCACTTCACCATAGATTATTTCATTTGTTGTTTCAAGTCCCTCAATTTTTCTAACTCTTGCTTCTGATTTATCATAGATCCCTTTTGGATTTAGGTATTTTACAAGAGAATCCAAAATCACTTTTCTATATTTTTCTATCCCTAAAGTATTAAGTTGCACACCTAAATAACCATTATAATAATCAACAATAAGACCAGGAAGTAGATCAGCTTCACTATGGATCAACCTATAGGCATTTGTACAAGCTTGAAGTGATTCTCTTTTGAGAATAGCTTTTTTGATCCTTTCATCTATAAAATCATCAGTGATATTTTCATCATAAAAACTAAGTACTCTAATAGTGATTTCACTATTAGAATTACAATATCCAATCCCTAAAAATCCACCATTTTGATCTTTAATCTGTACTAAATCTCCATTTGGAATATGTGAAATATCATTCACTATCTCATTTTTATACACCCAAGTAAAAAATTTTTCAAGTTTTTCTTTGGATTCTTTACCCACTACTACTTTTTTTAAATTACTCATTTTAGCCCTAATTTTATATTTATGACTATTGTACAAGAGATTCTATGATAAAGGGTTAAAGTATTTTTTTTAATCATTCATTAATCTTAAGTTGATACTATTTTGTCAAAATTTAAAAAGGTAGTTATTATGAGAAAAAATTATATTTTAAGTCTCTTCGTATTTATTGCAATCCTCACAAATCAGTTATTTGGAGCTTCAGAAGGTTTTACTTCGGAGATGAAATATGAAACAAATTATCAAACAGCAATCACAAAAGCAAAATTAGAAAAAAAACCTGTGATGCTTATCATAAGTACCGTATCGTGTCCATGGTGTAGAAAAATGGAAAACCAAACACTCAAAAAAGATGAGATCAATAAAATTGTTCATGATAACTTTACACCTGTGGCACTTGATAGAGATGAAGATGAATATCCAGAGGCTTTTAAACCACAATATAGTCCTACGGTCTTATTTATCAATCCTTTTACAAATGATTATTTTGATCAATCAGTTGGTTATAAACCATACGCAAAATTTAAAGAAACATTAGAAGATGCGATCTCAAACAGCAAAATTTATATTAAATGAAAAAATTTCTTTTTATACTACTTTTTACGTGTGAACTATTTGCAATCTCTCCATATAATCTTGAAGGGATTAAAAATATCAATGTAAAAATAAGTGACAAAGGGAAATTACTCTCAAAAGAAACAAAAGATAAAATATCTCATAAAATCAAAGAAGAATTACAACAACTAGGGATCAATACAGATACAAAAGAGTTTGTTAATTTTGTAGTAAAGATCGAAGGGGTCGAGATAAAAGATAAACAAGTGATCAATCTTTCACTCATAGTAAATGAAAATATTCATCCAGCTAGAGATCCTAAGATCCAAGGAATTGGATTATCTTATATGAAAAATGATCTGTTTGAAGTGGAAGAGAATCTAGAAAAAGAGATCAATGAAACGATTTTTTCGTATCTTTTTGCTGATTTTAAAGCACAATACAAAGAGGAAAACTGATCTTTTTATAAGATCACTGCACCCTCTTTTTTAAGTACGACACTATCTTCAATTCTCACACCAAATTCATTTGGTAGATAGATTCCAGGTTCGATTGTAAACACCATATTTTCTTCCAAAATAAACTCACTTCTACTTGAAATATTTGGATATTCGTGAATATCAAGCCCCACTCCATGACCAGTGCTGTGAACAAAATATTTTCCATAGCCTGAAGCTTCAATGATATCTCGCCCTATTTTATCTAATTCACTCGCCCTCATACCGATTTTGGCTTTTGCGATTTGTGTCTCTTGGGCTTTTAAAACAATATCGTAAATCTCTTGCTTTTTAGGATCATTAAATTTTTGTTTTCTTTGATAGATATCAAGTGAAGAAAAATCATTTCCAAATGTAACTGTACGATCACTACAATATCTTTGGTATTTTATCCCACCATCAAATAAAAGCAGATCATTTTCATGGTAGATTTTTTCAGTTGGAATCGCATGAGGTTTTGCTGCATTTTCATTGATAGCTATGATTGGATCAAAACTAAGATCATATTTTCCACTATCACTTAAAAAAGTTTGTGCCATAAAAGCTAAATATTGCTCTGTTTTACCTATCCCCTCATGTTCAAGATAGTTTTGAAACTTCACAAACCCCTCTCTTGCTTTTTGCATAGCTGTTTTGATAAGTAAAATCTCATCATCAGTTTTGATGATTCGTTTTGTTTTAGAAAAATTTGGTTTTTCAACCATTTGAATTTTTGATTTTTTAATTAAATTGTTATATCTTTCTACACTAAAATCGTTTGGATCAAAGTGTAGTTTTTTGATATTTGAAGTTTTGAGTATTTTTCTAGCTTCTTTAATGAGATCATTTGTAATGATTATTTCACTTTTGTTTTTGATATTCTCTTTTGCATCCACTTCATATCGACCATCTGTGATAAAAAAAGTTTCACTTCCAAGTGTGATATAGATTGCATTATCGCAACTATACCCACACTCATAATAGATAGCATTTTCGTTTTGTAAAAGAACATTTTTCACTTTAGTGTAGTTCGCTATTTAGTTTCACTTCTCTCGTACTTCTAGTAACTATATATTGCCCTGTTTGTGAATCTTGTCTGAAATGTAATCCATTTAATCCTGCAAGCCCTGATGCTTTCATAATGTTTGAAAGTGTTGCTTCTGGATTAACAGCTTTGATTTTTTCGATTTGTGCATCACTAATATACACTTTTGTTCCTGCAAATACAGCTAAACCACCATCAACAATACATCCATCACCAAGTGGGATACCAGTCGTTGAATTTGCTCCAAGAAGTGTATTTTCTCCAATACTTATTGGATTTCCATCTGTTCCACTAAGAACTCCAAGGATACTAGCTCCTCCACCAACATCACTTCCAGCACCAACGATAGCAGAACTTGAGATTCTTCCCTCAACCATAACAGCACCAAGTGTTCCAGCATTGAAGTTGATATAACTAGCCCCTGGCATAACAGTTGTTCCAGCAGCTAATTGTGCACCAAATCTTACTTTTGATGTGTCTAAAATTCTTGTATTATCAGCTGGGATGATATGTGCTAAAAATCTTGGGAATTTATCCACAAAATCAATCATTGGATATTTTCCTGTTAATTTAAGAGCTAATTCATTTGCTCTTAGCCAATCAAGTTCGATTGGAGTATTTCCACTCCAAGCAACATTTGTAAGTTTTCCAAATGCACCATTAAGATTTAAACTTCTAAGAGCTGCTTTTCCTGTACTTAAAGCATACAATTTTAGATACACACACTCAACAGTTTGTGGAGCTGTATCTTCAAAAATAAATACAACTTTAAAGTCATCCGCACCAAGACCAAGTTCTCTTGGAAGTGTTGAAAGCCCAGATACAAGTTGAACATTTTTATGCGCATCACCACGAGCCTCTGGGATATATGGTCTAAATGTTTCAATACACGATGTTAAAAATGTATCACTCACTGGATAAACACCTTCACTAGCACTTGTATCAACTTCAATACCAGCATCTCTAAGAGCTTGCATAAATACAGCAGCTGAACCAAAATTTTCATTCCAATTGATTACAGGATATGTAGCTTGAAGAGTTTTATCGCTATTTAATTGACCTCTATCGATTCTTGCAATCCCAAATCCAATCGGATTTTTGTACCAACTTTGAGCTTGTATCTCTTTTACTTTTGCACTAAATTCTTCTTTTGTAAATACCATCTTTATAGTCCTTCATTCTTTCATTTGTTTTGCGGATTGTACTCAAAAACTGTTTTTATCTTCTTTATACTACAATAACTAAATGAACTATTTTATATTAACTTTTATTTTTTATCTTCAAAACTATATTGGATCTTCTATTGGATCTTCTAGCTTTGATGGCAATATTTTTGAATTTCTATTTTTATTTTCAATTATCGTTTTGATCTCAAAGGTAAAAATTGCAAAAATAGTTTATTATCTATTTACTACACTCTATTTTTTCCAATTTGCATATTTGAACTATTTTGGAAAAACAATTAGTAGCACAGATATTTATCTTTTTATTACCCATTTACAAGAGAGTTTTGAGACCATTTATCATTATAATGACTTTTTAATTTGGCCATTAATTTTATTTTTATCTACACTACTTTTTATCCATAAAATGAAAATTGAAAGATCAACAATCGATCTAAAAACAATACTTTTTCTAGCGATCATCTCTTTTTATCTTAATGGAAAATTTAATGATTTTACCCTCATTTTTTTCAAAGAAGTAGTAAATATAAATACCAACAATAAAATCCTAATTCAAAATAAATCAAACATAAGAAATCCTATAAAACAAGATCAAATCAATATTATTTTAGTGATAGGTGAAAGTATGAGAGCAAAAGAATTCCTATCAAAAAAATCTCATTTTTTTGAAAATAGCTCATACAAAACAATCTACGCAGGTGCAACAAATACAGATATATCGATTCCACTACTCTTAAATGGTGCATATCGTCCAAAAGGTATAGATCTATCAAATAATCTTTTTAGATTAGCCCATGACAACAATTTCACCACTCACTTTATTTCAGCCCAAAACAAAGGGTATCTAAAATATATAGAGCCCTATTTGGATCAAAAATCGATCCACAATTATCAAATACTTGGCACACAAAATGATCATGATCTCTTAAGTCAACTCAAACAAATTGATCTTGATAAATCAAATTTTATAGTTCTTCAAATGCAAGGGGAACATAGTCCATATATCTATGCTCCGAATATTTTAAGCTCCGATACAATTCAAACAAAATATCAAAAATCGCTAGAATATTCATTTACTATGCTAGATCATATTACTACCTATATCACAGAAAAAAGTAACAAAAAATATCTTTTTATTTTTACATCTGATCATGGAGAACAGATTGGAGAAAATGGACATTTTGGACATAATAAATTTGAACAAGAGGTGTATAAAGTCCCATTTGTTTTTTCTTCTTCATTTGATCTAGATACTAAAGAGATAAACTCACATAAAGATATATACCATATTATAGAATCCTATTTAGGTTATGAAAATACTAAAATAGATCAAATAAAAATAAGAGTAAATGGTACTATGATGACTGAAGAGGATGGTTTTAGAGAATTTTAAACTTCCTAAGCTATAATTCCACCTCACTAATGCGTCTGTGGCTTAACTGGATATAGCACTGGGTTTCGGCCCCGGTGGTTGTGGGTTCGAATCCTACCAGGCGTACCATAAAAAGCTCGATAAATGAACCACTTAGGTTTTTTT
>CALMBI010000236.1 GCA_937860115.1 uncultured Arcobacter sp.
TAAAGATTCACCATGATCTGCACTGTAAATCATAGCAGTTTGGTATTTTGATTGATTGTGTTTTAGAAAATCGATTGTTTTAGATAAAAAATAATCTGTATATAAAATCGTATTATCATATGCATTTTGTATCTCTTGTTGAGTGCATTGTTCTAGCTGATTTGATTTACATACTGGTGTGAATTTTTCAAATTCTTTTGGATATCTTTTGTAATAAGCAGGGCCATGCGATCCTTTTTGATGGAGTACAATAAAAGTATCGCCATTTTTTTCATCTACAAATGTTTGGAGATCTTTTAAAAGTATCTCATCATAACACTCTCCACTAGAACAAAATTCTTTATCAGTTAAATGATTTAAATCTTCATATCGAGTTCTGGTGGCAACACCTTTTGAATCAGAGTTATTATCTCTCCATAAAAGATTAATATTAGCATGATGTAAAACATCAATGACTGTTTCTATTGATTTTCCTTTACTATCAGTGTACTCTGATTTATTATAGATACTAAACATACACGGTACAGAAATAGCTGTTTCAGTGCCACAAGAAGTTGCATTTGGGTAGTTAATAATATCTTCTATGGACAATTTCGGATTGGTATTTTTTGAATAGCCATTTAAAGCAAAATTAGCAGATCTGGCAGCTTCACCAACTACGAAAATAACTAATTTAGGCTTTTTATCTATGGTAACATTTTTAGCATCAAGTCCTAACTGTTTAAATTCTTCAATTGAAGTAAATTGAATTGAAACATATTTTCCAATGGAATAGAGAGTATATGTTGGATTGACATAATAACGAAGTGGTTTATGTTCTCTAAAAAATGATGTGTAAAATTTACTACAACTATAAATAATGAAGATAATAATAGTAATCAATAAAAAAATAGATTTTATTTTTAAAAGTATCTCATCTTTAAGTGTTCCATACTTTATTGGAAGTTTGTAAATCAAGAATGATGGCAATAAACCTAGAAATATGACATATAAAAACATTTTGAGAGTAATAAGATCAAAAACTTCACTTGAATTTGTTTCAATAGCATTTTGAAGCATATGATCATCAATTACAACTCCATATGAATCCATAAAGTATCCAGTGAATGAAGAGATTATTAAGATTAGTATTAGTATAGGTTTTATTGTATATTTTGAACTGATTACAATAATTAAAAAACTCAAAATAGATACTAATAAAATAGCTAGTGAGAATAAATAATACCAGTTTTCACTCAAAGGATAAACTTCTAAAGTATTTTTCCAAAATGTGTAATTATTAACTAAAGTTAGAAATAAACCCACTAGAATAATGGGGATATAATTTTTGATATTTTTATTTATTTGAATCATCACCTTTTACTAATTTCCTATTTAATTTTTTATCATACAAATAACTTGCTGATTGATATGTAGATATTATATCTTTTTTATGTTTTTTATCTGCTGGAAGTTCTTTATATTCAAAATTAAATTGTTCTAATCTCTTTACTTCAAACTCTTTAAATTTTTTTCCAGGTTCAAGTATTGCAAGATGATTATCTGCTATGAGTCCTAGTTTTTGGTATGTACCAAGAAATGCTCTCTCTTTAAAATCATCATCTAAGATATTTTGACCGAAAAATTTACTTTTATAGTTCCAATGAAGTTGAGCTAAAAGGGTTGGGATCGTATCTATTTGGCTTGCCATTTTATTAACAATTTGAGGTTTGATAAGTTTTGGTGCATAGATCATAAGTGGAATTTTATATTTTTCTACAGGTAGTTCAGTTTTCCCTGCACTATTTGCACAATGATCAGCAACGATAACAAATACTGTGTTATCAAACCAAGGTTTTGTTTTTGCTGTTTTTATAAAATTCCCAATCGCATAATCTGTATATTTAACTGCACCATCTCGTCCTGTTTTAGATGGA
>CALMBI010000237.1 GCA_937860115.1 uncultured Arcobacter sp.
GTTTGATGAAAAATATAACTATAAAACAAAATCGATCCTAACAGCACCGCTTATTAATTTTCACAATGCTGAAGTGATTGGTGTATTACAGTTAATTAATAAAAAAATGATGATGATCAAGTTATAAATTTTTCATTAGAAGATCAAGAATTTTTATCACTGAGTAGTTATCTTATCGCGATGAGCATATTAACAACACAAAGTAATCTTGAAGAGATGTAAGAATTAAATGAAAAACTTGAAAACAATATTTATGCCAAAACAAAAATATTAGAAAATATCCAACAGCAACTACTTGAACAAATCAATAAAGATCCAATGACAAATCTTTTTAATAAAAAGTACTTTAATGATGTTGGACCAACACTTCTAAAACTTCTCAAACAAAATGCAATGGAGATCTCAATAATATTTTTTGATATAGACAATTTTAAAAAAAAACGATACATATGGCCATTTTAGTGGAGATGAAGTGATTAGAAATATAGGTGTTCTACTCAATAAAATCACAAGAAATAGTGATATTTGTATCCGTTTTGGTGGTGAAGAGTTTGTTATTATTCTTCCAAATACTACACTTGAAAACGGTGTCTTGTTAGCAAATAAAATACGACATGAGATTCAAAATTTGACAGTAGTAACTCATTCTGATGATAAAATATAATTTACTATCAGTGCGGGCGTCACACAAGTTGAAAGTAGCGATACATCACTTGATATCGCTACACAAAAAACAGATATGCTTTTATACGAAGCAAAAAAGGCTGGAAAAAACCAAGTGAAGTTCTAAAAAGAATTATTTCTTTTTAGGAACTACAAGCATATTTACATATCTTCCTTCAAGTTTTGGATCTTGATCTTTAGCACCAATATCTTCAAGCATTGGCCAGATACTATTTAAAACATCTTCTCCAGCTTTTGGATTTGACATCTCTCTTCCTTTTAAGAATACTCTAAATTTAACATGATTTCCTTCTTCAAGGAACTCTCTAGCATGTTTTACTTTATAACTGATATCATTTGCAGCAATTTTTACAGAAAGTTTGATCTCTTTTGTTACAATAATTTTTTGATTTTTCTTAGCTTCTTTTTTCTTTTTTTCCATTTGGTATTTGAATTTACTATAATTCATAATCTTAACAACTGGAGGATTCGCAGTAGCTGCAATACATACCAAATCTAATCCTTGCTCATCTGCAAGTCTTAAAGCCTCTTGTGAACTAATAATCCCATAAGATGTTCCATCATCACCATTACATCTTACTTCAGGAAATCTTATATCCTCATTCATCAATACATCATCTGTTTTTTTTGCTTTTAAATTCAAATTTTATCCTCTTGTTTTTTATTTTTTACCATCTCTAAAAAGTCAGCTCTTGACATTTCACTTCTTTCTCTTTTTCTTCTATCTCTAAGTGCTACCATTTGATTTTCCATTTCCGCTTCACCTAAAACCAAAATCATAGGAACTCTTCCTTTTTCTGCATTTCTGATTTTTTTGTTTAAAGAGTCATTTTTATCAAATATTTCACTATCGATATCAAGTTCTCTAAGATCTGCAGCTATCTCTTTAGCATAGGCAATATTATTATCACTAATAGGGATAATCGCAACTTCAGTAGGAGCAATACTAAATGGAAACTCCCCTGCACAATGTTCAGTTAAAATACCAATAAATCGCTCAAATGACCCTAAAATAGCTCTATGAATCATAACTGGTCGCTCTTTTGTATCACTATTTGTAGTATAGTGAATATCAAATCTCTCAGGTAAATTCATATCAACTTGGATAGTTCCACATTGCCATTTTCTACCAATTGCATCAAGGATTTTGATGTCAATTTTTGGACCATAGAATGCTCCACCACCCTCATCTATTCCATAAGAGTAGTTATTTTCATCAAGTGCATCTTTTATACCTTGAGTTGTAGCTTCCCAAAATGCATCATCACCAATAGCTTTTTCAGGTCTTGTTGAAACCATCATCTCATATTCAAAATCAAATAGTTTCATCAAGCTTTCAACAAACTCTAAAACTTCCATAATTACAGATTTTACTTGACTTGGCATACAGAAAATATGTGCATCATCTTGAGTAAATTCTCTTACCCTAAAAAGTCCGTGCATCGTTCCACTCATCTCATGCCTATGAACAACACCATATTCAAAATATTTTAAAGGTAAATCTTTATATGAAACTAAATCATCTTTAAAAATTTGAATATGACCTACACAGTTCATAGGTTTTATCCCATATTCTTGACCCTCAATCTCAGTAAAATACATATTTTCTTTGTAGTTTGCATAGTGTCCAGATTTCACCCAAGCATCAGCTTTTAAAATTTCAGGACCTCTTACAGGCTCATACCCTCTTTTTCTATGCGCTTTGTAAAGAAGTTGCTCTAATTTTCCTCGTAGTCTTGCTCCATTTGGAAGCCATAAAGGAAGACCTGCACCTACATCATCACTAAATGTAAATAATTTAAGCTCAGTTCCTAACTTTCTATGGTCTCTTTTTTTTGCTTCTTCTATCATAGTAAGATAGTTTGCAAGATCCTCTTTTTCAAAAAATGAGATACCATAAATTCTAGTAATCATCTCGTTTTTTTCATCTCCACCTAAATAAGCGCCAGCAACTCTTAAAAGTTTGAAGTTTCTAATAGTTCTTGTATTTTCTAAGTGTGGCCCACGACAAAGATCTTCAAAGTCACCTTGTTTGTATACAGTTAAAACATCATCTTTGATATTTTTAAGTACCATTTGTTTTAGCGGATCATTTGCAAATTTAGTAGCAAATTCTTCTCTTGAGATTTCACTTCGCTCAATTGGAAGTTTTCTCTCTGCGATACTTTTCATCTTTTTTTCTATCGCTTTTAAGTCCTCATCACTAATACTTTGTGAAACTTTAAAGTCATAGTAAAAACCTTCATCAACAACAGGTCCAACAAAAAATTGAGCTTCAGGATGGAGTTCTTTGATGGCTTGTGCCATAAGATGAGCAGTTGAGTGTCTTAATATTTCTAGAGCATCTTTACTATTTGATGCTACAATCTCTTCCCCTTGAATATTCAAGGCTTTAGCAGTTTGAAGGTCATATATTTGATCGTCCTTCTTAATACCTATACAGTCCAATAAAATCCTTTTTTGAAAATTTTCTTTTATTCTATCACATTTGGCTTAAGAAATTAATTTTTACTTAGCCAATCTTGAAATATTTTAATTTGTTGATTCGTTTCGTTTGTGCTTGTTCCACCATAACTATTTCTTGCATTCATAGAGTTTCTCAAATCCAAATAAGCAATAATCTCATCAGATACATTTTTTAACTCTTCACATGAATCTCTTAATTCAGAAATAGTTAGTTCACTTACATCTTTACTTAGTCTATTTGCGTGAGCAACGACCTCTTTGGTAAGATAATAAGCTTCTCTAAATGGAATATTTTGTTTTTGTACCAAATAATCAGCCAAATCGGTCGCTGTTAAATGCCCAATTTTACAAGCTTTTTCCATTTTTTCGCTATTTATAATCAAAGTTTCCATCACTGCTGTTAATATATCTAAACTAATCTCCATCGTTTCAACACTATCAAATACACCCTCCTTATCCTCTTGAGTATCCTTATTATAAGCAAGTGGCAACCCTTTCATAACAGTTAAAAGACCTATTAAATTTCCATAAACTCTTCCTGTTTTCCCACGTAAGAGTTCAGGCACATCAGGGTTTTTCTTTTGCGGCATAATTGAGCTCGTTGTTGCATATTCATCACTCATTCTAACAAATTGGAACTCATAACTTGACCATAAAATAAGTTCTTCAGAGATTCTACTAATATGCATCATAGAGGTTGCAATATTAAAAAGTATCTCTAATGCAAAGTCTCTGTTACTACTACTATCTAATGCACAATTTGAAGGAGCTGTGAATCCTAAAAGTTGAGCCGTTTTAAATCTATCAATGTTGTGTGGAGTTCCCGCAAGTGCAGCACTTCCAAGAGGTGAGAAGTTATTTCTTTCATAGCTACTTACAAATCTTTCAAAATCTCTTTTGAACATATTGGCATACGCTAACATATGAAATCCAAAGTTAATTGGTTGTGCATGTTGTAAGTGTGTCATACCAGGAATAAGAGTTTCACTATGTTTTGAAGCAATCTCTACTAAAACTCCTATTAGTTTTTTTAGCTTTTCCTTGATATCTAAAGTTTTATCTTGTACATACAAAGTAAAATCTGTTGCTACTTGATCATTTCTACTTCTTGCTGTGTGGAGTCTCCCTGCAGGTGCTCCAATGATTTGACTCAAACGATTTTCAACAGCCATATGGATATCTTCATCTTCGATTTTCCATTCAAACACACCCGTTTCAATCTCATCTTTGATTTTTAAAAGCCCTTTTTCAATAGCTTCTTGATCATCAATAGTAATAATCCCTTGCAATGCTAACATCTTGCTATGTGCGACACTCCCTTTGATATCTTGAGCATAGAGCTTTTTATCGAAAAAAAGTGATGCATTAAACTGATTTAAGATATCAGCATTTGTATTTTTTAGTATTTGTTGATTTGACATAAAAATTCCCATTTGTTATTTAATTTCGTATGGATTGATTATAACATAGAAGAGTTTTAACTAACTTTTTTCAAATTTAATCATTTTGTTATCAATAATAGAGCGCTTTTTAAGAGTAGTTAGTGTAATATAATCACGTTTTACATGAATTTAAAAATATTTAAAATCCTTATCTTTATTATTTGGAAATGAAACAATGGTAAATTATATTTCAAAAAAAATCGATGCACTCCCACCACTACCAAAAACAGTAATGGAATTGCAAGAATTTAAAAGAAAAGATGTTCAAGAGATCACTGAATTATTAAGAATTCTAGAAAAAGATCCACTCATCATGGCTACACTTTTAAAAGTAGCAAATTCAGCTATGTTTGGATTTAGACATAAAGTTGAAACAACAAAAAAAGCAGTAGAGCTTATTGGTATCAATTTTACACTCTCTATAGCTTTTGGAAGTGCTGTAAAAAGTACTTTAAATACAAATCTTGATGCTTATGGTCTTACATCAGATCAATTCTTAGATCTTGCAAATATGTCTTCAAATATACTTAATAAGTGGGTTGCTGCATGGGATTATAAACTGAAAGAGGAGTTATTACTTCCTGTATTTTTACAAGAGACTGGGCAATTTATCCTTTCAGATCTTGCAAGAGAATATAAGATCACAAACAACTTCTTTGAAGCTATCAAAAAAGATCCAATCAAAATAGCTGATATTGAAAAACAACTCTTTACAATGAATTGTTCTGAAGTAACAGCTTCTATTTTTGAACAATGGAAACTCAAAGATGATCTTATTGCGATGATTAGAGCTGTAAATGAGATCAATAAATGTGATCCAAAATACTTAAAACATGCACAAGTACTCGGTGTTATTAAAGTACTTTGTAATCCAGTTGAGCCGCTTAGTAGCAAATCTGTAGAAAAAGCTATAGATATGGCAAAAACTTATAAACTTGATGTAAAAAGTTTAGAAAAAGCTATAGAGGTTATGGAAGATAGATTATTAGATGCCTAATAAAAAATATGCTTCAATCGATGTTGGATTGAAGCGAATCGGTGTAGCTATATCTGTTGGTCTAAAGATTAGCTCACCCAAAGAAGCGATTCTTAGAAAAAATAGAGACCAAGCTGCTCGTGATGTAGATGCTTTTTTAAATGAATGGGAGATCGATACTTTGATTGTAGGATATCCTGGTGCGAGCATCGATATGCAAAATAGAATCAAACACTTTGTAGGACTTCTTCAGTTTGATAAAGAGGTCATTTTTCAAGAAGAAAACATGAGCTCCATAGAGGCTGAGGAACTTATGCGAGGTGAAATAAAACAAAAACGTGATGGAAGAATAGATTCAATCGCTGCTCAGATTATACTCGACCGATATCTTAGATCGATCAAATAAGCTTTAATAACTCAGTTTGTATTTATTAGTCTATTGATAGCTATTGAGCACATCGTAAGGCCAAACGATCCAGTAACTCCTACAAACGAGCCTTTAGAAGCTATTTTAGGTACTTCAGTATTAAATATCACTTTGAAATTTTTATCAAATTTATCTTTTTTAAGCATTGTTCTTATCTTTCGTAAAAATGGATCATTTGTTGTTTTCCAAAGAGAGATATATTCTATCTTTGTTGGATCTGTTTTTTTAGCGCTTCCACCAGATGAGATCATTTTTTTATAATACTTTTTAATCAGCTCTACTTTTGGTTTTATATCATCAATAGCATCTAAAATTAAATCATATTTACTAAGATCATTATTTTTTACCCATTCTATATCTATTTTAACATTGATCCCTTTGATCCCTGGATAGATTTTTTCTAAGTGTTCTACTTTATATTCACCAGTTGCTTCACTTCCTATTTGTCTATTTTTATTGGTAACATCATACCTATCAAAATCAACAATAGTGATATCTTGTACACCACTTCTATAAAGGCAATCTAACGCATGTCCACCAACACCACCAACACCTAAGATAATCACTTTCCCTTTTTGAATTTTAGAAAAATTTTCACCAAAAAGCATCTGGCATCGTTCATATCTTTTATCCATTATTGTCTCTATCCATATCTTTTTTTTCTATATTTTTTTGTGGGATTTTAATTTTAAAATTTGCGCCAAGATACTCTTTTCTAGCATAACTTAACAGTTCATTTTCAACACTCAAATCTCCACCCATATGAAGATTAATAAGCTCATATGAAGTATAAAGTCCCATCCCTGTACCTTGAGATTGGTGTTTTGTTGTGAAATATGGATCAAAAATTTTATCTTTAATTTCACTTGGGACTCCACCGCCATTATCATGAATACTAATCACAATATTCTTATCTATTTGCTCCACTTTTATTTTTATTACTTTGATTTCACTCTCTTTTGACATAAGAATCTCAGAAGCATTTGTAACAATATTTAATACAACTTGAGTCAATTCATTTTCAAATCCGAAAATATCTTCGATTAAAATTTCTCTTTCAATAATAATTGGAAGTGTTTTAAAAACATTATTATGAAGTTTTATAGCCATCTCAATCATATCAGAAGATTTAAAATATTTTTCATTTTTATCTGCACGAAAAAAGTTTGTAAAATCATCTATAGTACTAGATAAAAATTGTGCTGATTCATTTATCTTATCCATTGAACTATGAAGTTTATCGTTTGTTAACATACCATATTCACTTTGGATACTAACACCTGTTGAGAGTGTTGAGATCATTGAGAGTGGTTGTCTCCATTGGTGAGCAATATTAGAGAGCATTTCACCCATCGATGCCATTTTTGACTGTTGGATAATAAGCTTCTCTTTATCTTTTGAAGCTGTGATATCTTGCAATGTTATAAGTAATTCATCGTCATTTAAATTTGCTATCGTTAAAAAGAAATAATATTTTTTTTGATTTTTTAATAGTTCAACTGTATAAACTTTTTCATCTGATTTTCTTATAAAATCTATCCACCAAACTCCATCAACCATAAATGTTTTTTGATCTAAAGGGATATTATTGATCGATTCAAAATATTCACAAACACATTTATGCTCTTTTTTAAAAGACTCAATCGAATTAAATTCAAAAAATTCAAAAAATGATCTATTTGCGCTTTGGATTATTTTACCATTTGTAACAATTATTATATTTGGATTTATATCTAAAATATTTTTAAGATAATTTTTCTCTTTATCGAGTTCTTTTGTACGTTTTTGAACTATTTTATCTAATGAACTATTGAGATACTCTAGTTTTACATTTTTAGTTTCAATCTTTTGCATAAATCGATACACAATATAAAGTAAAATAGAAAATACAATGAAAGTGATAAAATACACTAAATAAAGTGTTGCATAAACTTTTGATTTTTCTTCTTCTAAAGGATATGTTGTCACAAGGACAGATCTCATGATCCCCACCTTCTCCCAAAAACCATTTGTATCCCCATAATATTCCACAAGTCCTTTTGGAGCAATTGCAGGATCACTATGACATCTCATACACTCAGAAGTAGTCTTTTTAGTTCGTACTGCATATAGGAGATACTCTTTATCATCTTTTACTATTATAGATGAATAATTTTCAATTTTTGGATCTTTGTTCATTCTATCAAGGATCTCTTTTTCTAGAGGAGTTGCCAGATTTTGTGGATTTCTTGGATGAGACGAAGCAAATTTGATTTCAATAGGCTCTAAACCTTTTTGCTTTCTTTTTTCATTGTAGATATTATTAATCATTTTTGCAGAAAAAGTAGAAGAAAGTAAAACAGGATGAAAATAATCTTTTGTAAGAGTACCATTCATTTGAAGATCATAGATCTCCTCTTTTTGATAATTACTTACATAATCTCGTATAGAGTTGTAATTTACAAGGAGTTCTTCAATACTTTTTTCACTATTTGTTATAATAATCTCATTTGCTTTTTGGTAAAAGAAGTAGACAAGTACTAAAAATAAAATAATAAATACGGTAAAAATTGCTGAAAACTTTTTAAACACTTTTAACCTTTTAGTTATAAAAAATATGATTTTTAATTATAACCACTTTTAAAAAATAAAAAGATTAATTAAAAAAAGAAAATTATTTTAAATCACCCCATGTTTGACCAATATTGACACTCACTTTAAGAGGAACATTTAATTTATAGATCTCTTCCATGATCATTTTGATATCTTTTGTTATCTCATAGACATATTCATCTTTGATCTCAAAAATAAGTTCATCATGTATTTGAAGTAACATTTTTATATTTGGATTGTTTTTGTATTTTTTATAAATTTTAACCATTGAAAGCTTAATAAGATCAGCAGCACTCCCTTGAAAAACAGCATTAACTGCTTCTCTTAAATACGCAGCTTTAAGCATTGGTGTAGCATTTTTAAAATCAAATTTTCGCTTTCGTCCTATCAAAGTCGTGATATATCCTTTCTCCATTGCTTCATCTTCTATGCTTGTCAAAAACTTTTTAATATCAGTAAAACTCTCAAAATATTTATCGATATAACTTTTTGCTTCTTTGCTAGTTATTCCTAAAGTATCACCTAGTTTTTTTGCACCCATTCCATATAAAAGTCCAAAGTTGATCGATTTTGCAATATTTCTTTTTTGCTCAGCTTCCACTTCCCCAAAAATATGAGTTGCGGTTCTAAGATGGATATCAGCTCCATCTAAAAACGCTTCACAGAGTGCTTTGTCTTGACTAAAATGTGCAAGCAATCTAAGCTCAATTTGAGAATAATCAACACTTACAAGTTGTGATCCAACCTCAGCTACAAATCCTTTTCGTATCTCTTTTCCAGCTTCACTTCTTACAGGAATATTTTGTAAATTTGGATTTTTACTACTAAGTCTTCCCGTAGCAGTCCCTGTTTGTAAAAACGAAGTATGGATTCTATGATCATCTGCACCACTTCCAAGCTCTAGTAGTGGTTCTATATAAGTACTTTGTAGTTTAAAAGCTTCACGATATTCTAAAAGTGTAGCTACTACAGGATGTGCATCTTTGAGACCCTCAAGCACCTGCTCATTTGTACTATAGCCTGTTTGTGTTTTTTTAGCAGTTGGAAGTTTTAGATGTCCAAACAACACCTCACCTAATTGTTTTGGAGAATTGATATTGAAATTCATTCCACTTTGTAAGTAAATATCATTTGTCAATTGTTCCAAAGTTGTTTTATTTGTATTTTTAAGATTTTCGAGTTTTTTTATATCTATTTTTATCCCATTTTCTTGCATATAACTAAGCACTTTAATAAATGGAAACTCCAACTCTTGTGAGATCTCAATAAGTTGTGGTTCCTCTTTAAAATCATTTTGGAATTTTTTGTAAAGAATAAAACACATATAAGCATCTTCAGCTGCATATTTACAAGCTTCAGATAATTCTACATGGGAAAAGTCCTCCCCTTTTTTTACCACATCTTTAAATGCAATCATCTCATGTGAAAAATGTTTTAACGCTAATTTATCAAGTCCAACAGGTTTATCACTCTCAAGCAACCAAGACATAATCATTGTATCTGCAAAAAGCTCTAATTCAAGAGCAAAATTATGTTTTATGATCTCATAATCATATTTGAAATTATGTACTACGAGTTTGTGATTATTTAAAATCTCCAAAGCTTTTTTTGCTATCTCTATATTAATTTGTTCTGGAACACCCAAATAAAAATGCCCTACAGGTACATAATATGAGTATTTTTCATCAAAACAAAATGAAAATCCAACAATCTTCTCATGTAAACTATCAAGCCCCGTAGTCTCTGTATCAAATGCCACAATAGTATCTTTTGGGATACTATTTACAATCTCTAAAAGTTCTTTTGGATCTGTTACAAGTGTGTATTTAATATTGTGATCAACTTTGAGTGCAACCTCTTCTACTGCGACAAAATCTTTAGGGATAACTGTTTTATAACTTGTCCCCTCTTTTTGCACTTTATTGATAATATTATGCATATCATAACCTCGTAAGATATCGGCTACTTGTAAGATAGGATTCTCTATTGGGAGCCCCATATCTTCTAAAAGACAAGAGAACTCATCAAACGTGATACATTCAGGATGTAAAGTCACAAGTTGTTTGCTGATAAATGCTAGATCTCTATTCTCTTCTAAAAGTGCTCTCCATCTTGGTTTTTCCACTTTATCAAGATTTGCATACAAATTTTCAATTGTATTAAATTCACTAATCAAACTCATCGCAGTCTTCGCTCCAACCCCTTTAACACCAGGCACATTATCTGCACTGTCTCCAAGTAATGCTTGATAATCTGTAAATTGTGAAGGTTGAACACCATATTTTGTAAAACACTCATTTTTTGTTACTTGTTTTTTATTGATAGGATCAAACATAAAAGTTGTATCATCTATCAGTTGGTAAAGGTCCTTATCGTGACTTACAATTTGTACTTTTATATTATTTTTTTTCGCATCAAGACACAATGAAGCGATAATATCATCTGCTTCATATCCCACTTTTGAAGCTGTTACAAATCCCATTTTTTCTATCAAATCGATCACTACAGGAAGTTGTATTCTAAGATCTTCAGGAGCTTCTGGACGATGTGCTTTATACTCATTGTAGATCTCTTTTCTAAAACTATCCCCTTTACTATCAAGTGCAAAAATAATATAATCAGTCTGAAAATCTTTCCCAATCCCTGCAATAAAATTCATAAATCCAGTGATCATTCCAGTTGGAAAACCACTTTTTGATTTGAGTGGTGGCAATGCAAAATAACTTCGAAATAAAAATCCAAATGTATCTATGATTGTAAGTGTTTTCAAATTTGATTTCCTTTTTTGTTCTAGTATATTTATAGTATCAAATATTCTTTTACACTCTCCTTGTTTCAAATTTTTTAAGATTAATATGTTAGAATCTTTAGACAAAAATGCAAAGGTGATTGGTGGAAAACAACTCAGCTACTACAGAAGCTTTAAAAAACCAAAACAATATTTTAAAAGAGATGATCAATGGTTCATGGAATGCTATTGGTATTATCGATCTTGAAACAAGTTTTAAATATATCAATAAAGCCTTTTCACCATTTTTTGGCTACAGTGAATCTGAACTTCTTACTATGAAACTTATAGATCTCATTCTTCCAAAAGAGAAAGATCCTTTTTTAAATCTCCTCAAAGAGAACCTTACAAATGAATATCAAAATAGAATCGCCATAGGATGTCTAAGAAAAGATAATAGTCTTGTGTATCTTGAAGTTTTTATCAAACTCATGAGCAACAAAAAAAACTTTGTTATCAATGCAAATGATATCACTATAGATATCGCAGAAAAAAAACTAATCAACCAATTTATTATCCAATTTCATATTGATAGAGATGGGAATATCACAAAAGCAAGTGATGCATTTTATAAAATTTCTGGATTTTCGTATGAACAACTCATCTACACTTCATATGCAAAACTAATCAGTCCAAAAACAGATAAAGAGGTGATTGTAAATTTTATAGAGAGTATAAAAAAAGGGAAAAATTGGAATGGAGATCTTGTTTTAAATAAAGCAGATGGGTCTGTTTTTTATGTGAATTTAGCTTGTAAACAAGTAAAAAATAAATATGGTGATGTTGTTGGTCATGATGCTGTTATGATGGATATGACAAGTGAATTAACACTCCAAAAAAATAAAGATATGCTTCAAGAAAAATTAGTCGATGAAGAGGAAAAACTAGCTATCATGACAGAAACTATGAGAACTGTTGCACATGAATGGAGACAACCACTCAATATCATCTCACTTGAGGCGCAAGGGCTTGCTTTTGAACTAGATTTTACAGATAATTTTGATAAAAACTATATCAAAGAGAGACTTGAAAGTATCTCTGCTAGTACAGAAAAGCTCTCAAATATTATCAATAATTTTCAATCAGTTACAGAACTTCGTGGAAGTAAGAAAAAAAGAACTATCAAAGATATCTTCCTTGATGCAATTCAGATATCTGATTTGTATGAAAAAGAGTTTATTCATGAAGAGCATTTGGAGACAAAAAGTTTTAGAACATATCCAAAAGAGCTTGCAACTGCATTATCTACTATTTTAGTCAATGCGAAAGATCAAGTACAAAAAATAGATCATGGCAAAATAAATATCAAAACATACGAAAAAAACAATCAAATCATCTGTGAAATATCAAACAACGGAGGGGAAATCCCAGCTGATATTATTGATAAGATTTTTACACCTTATTTTAGTACGAAAGAGGAAAGAAATGGTATTGGACTAAGTCTTTACACTTGTAAAATTATTATAGAACTCCATCTCAAAGGGAAAATTGAGGCAAAAAATTTAGATAAAGATTGGGTATTATTTACAGTAACCCTACCAATAGGAGCATTAGAAGAATGATTATTATACCAGCAAGACTCAAAAGTAGTCGATTTGAAAACAAAATTTTAGCAGATATTTTAGGGCTTCCTATGGTGATTAGAACAGCAAAAAGAGTAGCAAATCTTGATGATGTAGTGATCGCAACTGATTCACAAGAAGTGATTGATATCGCAACTAGTTACAATATTAAAGCTGTTATGACAAGTGATTCTCATCAAAGTGGAACCGATAGAATCAATGAAGCTTCAAATATTTTAGGGCTCTGTGATGATGAAGTAATTATCAATGTACAAGCTGATGAGCCTTTTATTGAGCCTGAAGTTGTTCAAGCAGTGATAGATAGAGTAAAATCATCTCAAGAGACTTTTACTATGGTAAGCCTTTATAAAGAGATCAATAGTGAACTTGCTGATGATCCAAATCATGTAAAAGTAGTCGTAGATAATGATGGATACGCAATCTACTTCTCAAGAAGTAAAATCCCATACAACAGAGATCATTATACAAATGTAAGTTATTTTGGACATTTAGGAATCTACGGATTTACAAAAAAAAGTCTTAATCAATTTTGCTCTTTTGCCCCTTCACATTTAGAAAATATTGAAAAATTAGAGCAACTCAGAGCGATCTCTTGTGGGAAAAAAATAGCAATGGTAAAAGTAGAATCAAGAAGTTTTGGAATAGACACAAAAGAGGATCTTGCAAATGCACTATGCATATTTGCCAAAGAATAATGGATAAACTATGACAAAAAATGAAATTGAACTTTTAAGTAACCTTAAAATTCTTTATGTAGAAGATGAGCTTGATATCCAAAATATCACTGCTGATGTATTAAGAAGTGTTTGTAAAGAGATTGTATGTGCCGAAAATGGTGTTGAAGCATTAGAACAATTTGATACTCATGGGGATTTTGACTTAATTGTAACAGATATCAATATGCCAAAAATGGATGGTATCACTCTTATTAAAAAAATCAGAGAGAAAGATTCAACTTTTCCTATCACTATCACCACAGCACACACTGAAGTACACTTTTTACAAGATTCAATCGATCTTGGAGTAAATGGGTATACTTTAAAACCAATCGATCTAAAAAAACTTATGATCACTATAGCTAAAGCAGCAGACGCTAGGGTACTTCGAAAACAACTTGAAAAATTGAATGCAAGTCTTATCCAAAGAGTAAAAGAACAAACTTATGAACTAAACTCTATTTTAGATTCTCAAGATAGTCTCATAGCTGTATCTGATGGAAATGGTATCCATACTATAAATAAACGATTTTTAGATTTTCTTGGTCTTAGTTCACTAGATGAACTCAAAGAAAAAATCGGATCAATTTGTAATATTTTCATAAAAGAGGATGGGTACTATTTTACAAATAGTATCGATGAGATGTGTTGTGTTTCACAAATCAATCTTACTACAAATACAGATATGTTTGTAAAAATGAAAAATGCAAATGGGATAGCTTTCATTTTCAAGCTTAATATTTCTATATATGAATACAATGGGAAACACTTTATTTTATCCCTAAGTGATATTACAACACTAAAATCGCAATCTGATCTTTTGCAATATCAAGCAAATCATGATTCACTTACAAATCTTTATAATAGACAATATTTTAATGGCTTTTTAAAAACAGAACTCAATCGTGCTATAAGATACAACCATCCATTTACATTAGCAATGTTTGATATCGATCATTTTAAAAATATCAATGATACTTATGGTCACGATGTAGGTGATGAAGTGCTTAAATCTATCTCTGATCTTGTTAAAAATCATTCAAGAGATACTGATATTGTAGCTCGTTGGGGTGGTGAAGAGTTTATGATCTTACTTGCTGAAACAAGTATCAATATAGCTATAAGTAAAATAGAACAATTTAGGATACTTATCAAAGAAACAAAACTCTCTTCTAAACTGACAACACCAGTAACTGTAAGTTTTGGTATCACTCAATTTTTACCCAATGATACTCTAATAGAGATTTTAAAACGAGTTGATATTGCACTTTACCAAGCAAAAAACAATGGAAGAGATCAAATTATTCAGATCTAAATGAGATCTTATTTTTAATCTCGTAAATTATGTCCTGCTTTTTTTATAAAATAAACCTCACCAAATTCTCTAAAAAATTCTAAAGCCTTATATGAGTCTATTATCTTATCTTCTCCACCAAGATAGATCTCTATAAAAATATTTCTATCAACTATTTTTTGCATCTTCTCTTTTGTCCACTTATAATACAAAAGATCACTTAGTTCCTCAAATGTTCCCATTTGAAAATATCTCTCTTTATCGTTGATTTCAAATCCACAATTTTTTAAAAAATTATCACAATAAGTTTGGGGGTCTTTTTTAAAAAACATCAACTGCATTCGTTTGAATTTTTCATCTTTATCATTAAAAAATGCAGGAGAAAAAAGCTGGATTTTATCGATTCTTTTTTGTAAAATTCCTTTATCATAAGTTCCATTAATGATATTTTCTACAAGCTTTATAGCACCATAACTAAATCCGCTTGCAACCACATCACTTTTGATCCGATACTCATCAAATATCTCACTCTCATTTGTTAATGAAAAACCACTAAAATACAATCACTTCATCCTTCATCATCATATTTTTTAGTCTTTCGATCTCCTCATGATTGGATGAAATAGCGATCTTAAGCTCCCCTTTTACCTCTTCGATGATAGAATCAGAAGATCTAGCCATTCCATATTTTTCAACCATATCGTTTGCTATCTCTTTTGCTTTTTGTAACTCATTAGGAAACACAGCATAAGGCTCTTTTTTAATAAGTTCAACACCAACACTTCCCGCAAGATATCCTTTTATTTTAGCTATAAGCTCACTTCTACTTGGATAATCACACACCTCTTCATTGATCCCATCATCAAATAAAGAGACTTTTTTTTGTATCACAAAAGCTTTACAAGCCTGATAGGTTGCCAAAACATCTTTTTGGGTTTCACAAAGAATATTTTGTTGTTTTTTCCCAAATTGTACTTTTTGTTTCGCACTATTGATATCATCTTCACAAATGATCGAATCATCTCTTTTTATCATATTTAAAAGAGCTTCGTTTATAAGTGTTGCCAAAGCTGCACTATTAAATCCACTTGTCTCATTTGCAAGTTTTTCTATATCAAAATTGATATCTTTTCCTCTAGTATAGAGTTTTAAAATTTTTAATCTATCAGCGCTTGATGGTAACGATAAAAAAACTCTTCTATCAAATCTTCCAGCTCGAAGTAACGCTTCATCTAGCACCTCTATCTTATTAGTTGCTGCGATCACAATCACCCCATTTTGCCCATCAAATCCATCCATTTGAGTAAGAAGTTCATTTAAAGTTGCTTCCCTTTCATCATTATTTCCACCACTTCTACTCTTTCCAACAGCATCAATCTCATCTATAAAAATAATAGCTGGAGCCATAGATTTTGCTTTTGAAAAAAGCTCTTTTACCCTCACAGCCCCCATCCCTACATAGATATGGACAAAACTTGCTCCACTTTGGTAAAAAAATGGCACATCTGCTTCACCTGCTACCGCTCGTGCAATAAGTGTTTTTCCAACCCCTGGAGGTCCTACAAGTAAAACACCTTTTGGTAAAGTTACCCCAAATGATCTATATTTTTTTGGATTATGTAAAAAATCAACAATCTCCTCAAGTTCTTCTTTAATCGACTCAATCCCCGCTATATCTCTAAATTTTATATGTGATACTATAGGTTCTACATTATTTTGGGCGGGTGCATTAACAGTTGTTTCTTTTAGGCTATCTGATTGTTTTGCACTATTTTCAAGTTCTGTTTGAAATTTATTAGCAGGGATCATTTCCCTTACTTTCTCTTTGTATTTATTAAGATAAAATGCAACCACCATCAAAATAAGTAAAAATATTATCCCCACAAAATAACTTCCATTTTGCATCACATTATCACTTTTAATACTTGTATAGATAAAAAGTCCTATAAGTACCGAAGCGCTTATCATCATAAAACGAAGATTTTTATCATTGTTGTTATTGCTATCAAGTTTTTGAAACATTGTGTTCCTTTATTGAACTAAAATTAATTTTAATGATTCTAGCTAAAATATTTATAGATCGTGGTTAATAAAGATTTAGATAAAATAATACTATTAGAAAATATAAGGATTAGAAATGTTACTTGGAGTTAATATCGACCATATTGCAGTACTAAGGGAAGCTAGAAAAATAAATGACCCAAATCCACTAGATGCACTTCCTATTTGTAAACTAAGTGGAGCTGACCAAATCACTATCCATCTAAGAGAAGATAGAAGACATATTCACGATAATGATGCAAAAAATATCATCCATCTTTCACAACTGCCTGTAAATTTAGAATGTAGCATAGGTGATGAGATGATAGAAATTGTATGCGATCTAAAACCTCATCGTGCAACACTTGTACCTGAAAATAGAGCGGAAGTAACAACCGAAGGTGGTCTTGATATTAAAAATAATTTTGAAAAAATTAAAACCGCAATAGAGAAATTACATGCCAATGAGATTGAAGTCTCACTTTTTATCGATCCAACGATAGAGATGATCAAACTCTCTAAAGAGTTAAAAGTAGAATGGATAGAGCTTCATACAGGAACTTTTGCAAATATCTATGCAATGCTTTTTAGTGGGTTAGATAAAACACATCATTCTATAAAAGAATTAGAGTTATCTAGAAAAGTACTGCAAGATAAGTTAGATCACTCAATCTATGAGATTAAGAAGTCTGCCAATCTTGGAGTTGATCTTGGATTAAAAGTAGCTGCTGGACATGGACTAAACTATCAAAACGTTACAATGATATCTAAGATTCCAGAGATTATTGAACTTAATATTGGTCAGAGCATTGTAGCTAGAAGTGTTTTTACTGGTCTTCATCAAGCGATCACTGATATGAAAGAGATCTTAGCGTGAGTAAAAAAAAGATAGCAATATCTATTGGTGATATCAATGGAATTGGGATCGAATTAGCACTGAGAAGTCATGAAAGTGTAAAAGCACTGTGTGATCCTATCTATTGTATCAACAAAAAGTTATTACAACGAGCAAGTGAACTTTTAGAGATCCCCATTCCAAGTGATTTTGCACTCTATGAAACTTACAAAGATTTCAAAATCAAACCTGGTAAAATTTCAAAAAAATCTGGTTTTTTTAGTTATCAATCTTTTTTAGATGCAATCAATCTTGTAATGCACAAAGAAGCTGATGGAGTTTGTACCCTTCCAATCAATAAAGAATCATGGAAAAAAGCTGGGATAGATTATGTAGGGCATACTGATATGTTACGGGATATCTTCAAACAAGATGCGATTATGATGCTTGGGTGTGAAAAAATGTATGTAGCACTTTTCACAGAGCATATCCCACTAAAAAAGGTAGCAAAACAGATCAAAACAGAGAGCCTTTATAGATTTTTTGATAATTTTTATAAAAGTGAAACTCCACAAAAAGTAGCAGTTTTAGGACTCAATCCTCATGCAGGAGATAATGGTGTTTTAGGAGATGAAGAAAAAAAGATCACAAAAGCTATAAAAAAAATCAATACAAAGCTGAATCAACAAATATTTGAAGGACCATTTGTCCCTGATACTATTTTTACACCAAATGCACGAAAAAATTTTAAGTATTTTGTCGCTATGTATCATGATCAAGGTCTTGCTCCACTTAAAGCACTTTATTTTGAAGAGGGGATTAATGTTTCACTAGGTCTTCCTATTAAAAGGACATCTGTGGATCATGGAACTGCATTTGATATTGCTTATAAACAAAGCGAGTTGGTTTCAAGTGTAAGTTATCTGAATGCTATAAAGAAATTGTTATAAAAAAATCATTGCACTTTTTTTATAAAAAGCGCAATGGGTTTTTACTAAGCTATAATCTCCAAATAAAAATTATATCCAGCGATCAACAGATCTTCCCCATAAAATAAAACCATTTTCGTTTTAAATTTTAATACCTCATCATCTTTTGATTTAAAATGATGAACAGAATCGATTGTAGTTTTTTTATGGATCGCCTCAAGCATCTCTTTTTGTATCGATGCACCACCACCATTTTCTTTTAAAATAGATATACTAGCTCCCATGAGTTCATCTTCTTCATACCCCATAAGTTCACTAAATTTAGTAGAAAATTCTAAAATCTCACCATTTTTATTTACAGTCATCATAGGAATATATCTATCTACAAGTTGTTTATAATAAGTTAGGTTTTTTTCTAATTCTTTATTTTGAACCACCAATTCATTGAGTTCTTTTGAATCATTTTTTGTTTTTGTGATCAATGTTTTTGCAATATCTTTTACTGTTTTTTCTTTTCTATATTGCACAACAACTTTTTCAATATCTTGGATTATTCTATTGATTGTTACAGGTTTATTGATAAATTTTTTGATCCCTAAATCAAGTGCATCAAGCATATATTCGGTACTTGTATATGCAGTTGTAATTAAAATTGGCACATCTGATATTTGTTGTATCTCTCTTGCTAGATCAAGTCCTGACATCTTTGGCATATTGATATCTGTGACTATAACGTCTATTTTGTCTTTATTCTCTTTGAATATTTCAAGTGCCTCTACACCGTCTTCAGCTTCAAATACCTCTTTAAAAATCTTATTGTAGATTCTAGATTCTTGTTTTCAAAGCATCCCTTCATCTTCAACATACAAGATTGTCATCGTTCTTAATTCTGATACATCAAAAGTTGCCATTCTTCTATCTTCTCCTATTCATCAAAAAGTGATTTTGTATTCTCATTGTTTGGTGGTGTTAATCTAAAAAGATCATACGCTTTCACACTTGCAATTCTTCCACGTGCCGTTCGCTCAATATAGCCATTGGCTAACAAATATGGCTCTATTGCTTCTTCTAAAGTTCCTTCATCTTCACTTAGAGCTGCTGCTATTGTTGAAAGCCCCATTGGTCTTCCTTTATTTGATAAAAGTAACTCAAGTAATCTTAAATCCATCTCATCAAATCCTTTATCATTTACTCCAAGTTCATCTAAAGCATATTTACATCTTAAAAGTGTTATTTCTCTTTCTTTGTTTACTTCTGCAAAATCTCTTACACGTCTTAAAAGTCTCAGCGCTACCCTTGGTGTTCCCCTACTTCTTCTTGCTATTTCAAAACTCGCATCTTCCTTTGCTGGTTTATCTAGTTTTTTTGAAGCTATTTGGATAATTTTGCCAAGCTCCTCATCACTATAAAAGTTCATTCTAAAATGCATTCCAAAACGATCCCGTAAAGGGTTGCTAATCATCCCTGCTCGAGTCGTTGCTCCAATAAGGGTAAATTTTGGAAGATCTATCTGCACTGTTTGTGCTGCAGGTCCACTTCCAATAATAATATCAAGCCGATAATCCTCCATAGCAGGATAAAGTATCTCTTCGATTGCAGGGCTTAATCTATGGATCTCATCTATAAACAAGATATCCCCTTCACTTAGATTTGTAACAATCGCAGCAAGATCACCAGCTTTTTCTATAGTAGGGGCTGCTGTTACTTTGATATTTGCACCCATTTGATTTGCTATTATATGACTAAGTGTAGTTTTCCCAAGTCCAGGAGGCCCAAAAAGTAAAATATGATCAAGAACATCACCTCTTATTTTACAAGCTTCAATAAACACTTGTAAATTTTTCTTGATCTTCTCTTGACCTATGTATTCATCCCAAATGCTTGGTCTGAGTGTCGTTTCACTATTGGTATCTTCAAATGAAACCTTTTCAACCTCTACGAGTCTCTCCAATATCTATCCTTTATTACTTTTTAACAATTCTTATCTATTACAAAACTCAGCTTTCCCATCGATTGGAAAACTAATCGTAAATTCTGCACCTACATAATTGATCCCATTATAGATAAACTTTCTATTTGCAACACTTACTGTTCCACAACTATCTTCTACTATATTTTTGCACATATAAAGACCTAGCCCTGTCCCTTCATTATCACCTTTAGTTGTAAAATATGGATCAAATAATTTATTTATAATCTCATCAGGAACCCCACCAGCATTATCTTTTATTTTGATAATGATGCAATCCCCTTTGATATCAGTTGAAAGAAATATAAATCTTTCCTCTTCATTTTTGATATTTTTATCAAGTGCATCTTTTGCATTATTTAAGGTATTAAGCATCGCTTGAAGTATTTCACTTTCAAATCCATTACAATAACCATCTGTATCAAGATCGGTAATCATTTGTACGTAGTATTTTGCAAGAGCTGCATCTGCAATTGAGAGTGATTTATTGATCATATCAACAATACTAAATTTTTGTTTATGTCTATCATTTTTGATAAAGTTTCTAAAATCACTAATAGTTGTTGATAAATACTCAGTTTGTTGAATGATAGTGTTCATAGATTTGTCGATCGTTTTTTCATCAAGTGTTTTAAGTGAATTATAAACACTCACTCCACTTGCTAAAGTACTTATGACACTCAGTAGTGGTCTCTATTAATGAGCGATATTTCCTATCATCTCACCTAAAGTAGCAAGTCTGCTTTGTTTTTCAAGCAGTTTCTCTTTTTCATGTAATTTGATACTATCTGTGATATCTTGCACAGATCCTATCATTCTTATAGGCTCCCCTTCACTATTTCTCTCAACTATTTCACCTCTATCTTTGACCCATTTTATTTCACCATCTTTGCAAACGATTCTATGCTCACTATGATAAAGTTGATTGTTTTTTAGTGCTTGTTGAATCCTATCAAATACAAATGGAGCATCTTTTGGATGAATGATTGAGGCAAAAAAATCTAAATGATGCTCTAGTTTAGAATCATCAACTGCAAACATATCAAGCCATTTTTGATTGTGTTTTACTAAATTTGTTTCAAGATTCCAATCCCAAACACCCTCACCTATTATAGTAAGAGCAATATCAAGCATCTTTTCTTTTTGAGTTAAGATCACTTTATCATTCTCTATATCTGTAATATCATTTACTACTACTAAGATGTATTTATTTCCTTTGTCATCTTCAAAAGGTTTTTTAAATGATTTATAATGTCTTATTTCTAATGTATCTGCATCTGTAGATTGTTCATAGACTGTTTGTTCTTCGTTACTATCCATAATTTCTTGGATGTTTTTAAGATAAAAATCTGTTTGTTCTTTATTTGGATTGAAATCGCAATCAGTTTTACCAATAAGATTTTCTGGTGTAGTCCCATAAAGTTCTGCTAAAACTTTATTGCCAAAAACAAATCTTCCATCATAATCTTTAATGATAATTATATTGGGTGTTTCATAGGTGAGTGTGTTAATAATGTCATTTAGAGAAAGCATGATCTACCTTTTAATTAGTATCGCTTATTTTATCAAAAAATTATTAAATAAACTTCTTCTTATAATTAAAATCACTCAATTAAAAACTCAGTCTATCATCAACAATTTTTTGCTATATTATTACCTATTTTATAAAAGGTTAGAAAATTTATGGATTTAAAAAATGAAATTTTAAAACTCAAAGAGGAGTTAGATGTCACCATTGTAGCTCACTTTTATCAAAAAGATGAAGTGTTTGAACTTGCTGATATTGTAGGTGATAGTTTAGAATTAGCCAAACGAGCAATTGCTACAGAATCTGAAAATATTATTTTTTGTGGTGTTGGATTTATGGGGGAGAGTGTAAAAGTTCTCTCTCCATCAAAAAGAGTTTTTATGCCCAAAATTGCATGTTGTGCTATGGCTAAGATGATCGATGTTGATTATTATAACAACAATTTAGAGATCTTAAACAAAGCTGGTTTATCAAATGATAATATTTTACCAATCACTTATATCAATTCAAGTGCTGCAGTAAAAGCTGCTGTTGGAAAAATGGGTGGTTATGTTTGTACAAGTGCAAATGCTTACAAAATCATCGAACGAGGATTAGAAAGTGGCAAAAAAATCTTTTTTGTACCTGATCGTTGCCTTGGGCAAAATTTTGCAAAACAGATTGGACTAAAATCAGCTGTTGTAGGGATCGATCCTATCGAAAAAGTACTTGAAGCTGATATTATTTGTTTTAATGGTTTTTGCTCCGTTCATCAACTTTTTACTCCAGAAGATATTGACTTTTTTAGAGAAAAATATCCAGATATCATAGTAGCTGTCCATCCTGAGTGTGACCCTGCTGTTGTAGATAAAGCAGACTTTGTAGGGAGTACATCACAACTTATAAAATATATCACACAAGATCTCTCACCTGATCAAAAAGTGGTTGTAGGAACAGAATACAATATGGTAAATCGTCTTAGAGAAAAAAATACTTATGTTTTAAGTAGTACAAAACCAGAGTGTCCAACGATGAATGAAACAACACTAGAAGATCTTTATAACACACTTCTTTCAATCAAAAATAAAACATACACAAATGAAATTTTTGTGAGTGATGATACAGTAAAATATGCAAGAATAGCACTTGAAAGGATGTTTGAGGTTTAACTATGGCAATTAATATTAGAAAATTTGTAAAAAATGCGATTTTAGAAGATAATGGAAGGGGTGATCTCTTTTTTGATATCGCCCCTAAAGGGAGATTTACAGCTCGTGTGATAGCCAAAGAGGGTGGAATCTTAGCAGGTGTAAAATATGCAAAAGTTCTTGCAAGAACAGAAAAATTTGATTGTATTTTCAAATTTCAAGATGGTGATGTTGTACAAAAAGGGGATATTATTGCTGAACTTGAAGGGAAAGCTTCTATATTACTTAGTAGTGAAAGAACATTTTTAAATATCTTACAACATGCAAGTGGGATCGCTACTAATGCATCTAAATACGCAAAACTTTTAGAGGGAAGCGATGTAGTGCTTCTTGACACAAGAAAAACAAGACCTGGACTTAGAGATTTTGAAAAATATGCAAGTAGAATTGGTGGAGCTATCAACCATAGACTTGGACTTGATGATTGTTTGATGCTCAAAGATACACACCTAAAAACGATCACTGACCTCAAAGAGTTTGTTAAAATTGCTAGAAAAAGAATCTCTTGGGTAACTAAAATAGAGATCGAATGTGAAACATTTGCTCAAGTTCAAGAAGCGATGGAAGCTGGTGGTGATATCATAATGTGTGATAATATGGCACCAAACCTTATTAAAGAGGTAGCAAAATTTAGAGATACTTATTTTCCGCATGTACTACTTGAAGCAAGTGGAAATATCACAACTGAAACAATCCAAGGGTATCTTGATAGTGGTGTAAATGCTATTAGTAGTGGTTCTATAATACACCAAGCTACATGGCTTGATTTTTCAATGAAGTTTGATTAGGAATATACCAAGAGATGTCTGTTTATAAAGAGGCTTTAGAGCTTATCAAAAACGCTCATTATACTTTGATTCTCACCCATATCAATCCAGATGCAGATACGCTTTCATGTGGTCTTGCACTTTCAAATTTTATGGAAGAAAATAAGTACAACCACAAACTTTTTAATAAGATGGATGAGTTACCAAGATCACTTAATTATCTCAAAAGATTTTCAAGTATCACAAATCAACTTCCAAAAGAGTATGATCTTGTGATTTATGTAGATTGTGGAGATCAAAAAAGACCAGCCATAGAGATCAATAAAGGTGCCAAAGTGATCAATATAGATCACCATGCGTCCAATGATTCTTTTGGTGATCTCAATATTGTAGATGATACAAAATCAAGTACGGCAGAAGTTTTATATCAATTTTTTAAACACAATAATCTCAAAATCTCAAAAGATACAGCAACATGTCTTTATACAGGTATCTATGATGATAGCATACGATTTTCAACCCCAAGAGTTGATGGCGATACATTTGCTATAGCTCATCATTTATGTGAAAGTGGAGCAAATCCATCTTATATCGCTGATATGCTAACACGAAGAGAATCTCTTGCTAAAATGAGACTTTTACCACTCGTGCTTGGTAGTTTAGAGCTTCATTCTGAAGGAAAAATTGGAACAATCTATATCTTACCTGAGTGGCTACACCAAACAGGGGCAAGCTATAGAGATGTTGAGGATGGTGTTAATATGGTTTTATCGATGGCTGTTGTTGATGTTGCAGTGCTTCTTAGACCAATAAACAAAAAAACAAGGATCTCTCTACGAAGTAAAAATGGGATCGATATCTCAAAAGTAGCTAGCCATTTTAATGGTGGTGGGCATACAATGGCAGCTGGATGTACAATAGAACACGATGATGTACTCAAAGCCAAAGATGAAATAGTAAATTATATAAAAAATTGTAAAGGGTTATAATGGAAAGAAATTTTGGAGATAAAAGAGGAAAATTAGGAAAGCTAATTATTCCAGTTTTAGCAGTTGCAGGGGTAACACTTATTGGATTTGTAGGATTTACACCTATGTTTGAAAGAGTTTCACCGACAATAGCGTTGCAACAAAACAGTGCTTGGAATCTCAAAGATCCATTAGAGATCACACTTAGTGACAATAGTAATATCACATCATATAAAGTGACATTTATAGATGATCAGGGTGAAAAAATTTTAGAAGAAAAGATCCTTTCAACTCCACAAAATAACCTTCTACTTAAAGTTGCAGCACCAAAATTTGAGACTCTTTATAAAGGAAAATCTATCAAATTACAAATTGAAGCGACCGATGATAGCAAATGGCTTATTTTTGGAAATACAACCCTTGAAACTTATGATATAGCAATCGATACTAAAGCACCTATTACTCAGGTGATCAACAATAGTAGATATATATCACGAGGTGGAAGTGCATTAGTTGTTGCAAAAGTGGCTGATGAAAATCTTAAAGATACATATATTACATTTAACGATACACAAATATTTAAACTGATCCCTTTTTACAAAGAGAATTATTATGCAGCGATTATCGCTTGGGATATCACTACCCCTTTTGAAGATTTCAAAAAAGCAGAAGTGGTTGCAATAGATAAAGCAGGAAATAAATCAACTGCAAAAATACCACTCTATATCACTGATTTTGCAGTAAAAGATTCGAATCTCAATATCCCACAAAGCTTTATAGATACTGTCAGTACGAATGTTTTAGAAAAAATGAACGAAGAGGTTCCAACTGATTTGGCTGAAAGATTTGTAAAACAAAATAGAGAACTAAGAGCAAAAAATATAGCAACTATCAAAAAAGTTTCACTTGACACACTCCCAAAAGAACTCTTCAGTGATTTTACTATCAAACCATTTGAAAGATTACAAGGTTCTATGACTGCAGCTGGATTTGGTGAGAGAAGACACTATTATTTAGATGAGAAAATGATCGATGAAGCTTGGCATCTAGGACTAGACTGGGCAAGTGTTGCACAAGATAATATACCTATTACAAATAGTGGAGATGTAATATTTAAAGATTATTTAGGGATCTATGGAAATGCGATCATCGTCAATCATGGGCTAGGACTTGGGAGCATCTATGCACACACTACAAATCAATTTATCAATGTTGGTGAAAAAGTAACACAAGGTCAAAAAATAGCAACTACTGGTGTAACTGGTGCTGTATTAGGAGATCATCTCCATTTTGGTGTATTAGTGCAAGGGATTGAAGTAAATCCACTAGAATGGATGGATCCAAATTGGATAAAAACAAGAATAACTGATATACTTACGGAAAGTAAAACAACAATAAACCAAAATCCGTAAGGATAAGGATCCTAAATGAAACAACGAACAATTAAAAAAAGTGTAGAGATCGTAGGAATAGGCCTTCATAAAGGGGTTCCTGTTAAGATGATTTTAGAGCCCCTTGAAGCCGATAGTGGAATCATATTTTATAGAAGTGATGAGGGGATCACTATACCACTGACACCTGAGAGTGTTGTTGATACCAAAATGGCAACAGTGATTGGAAAAAATGGTGTAGTGATCTCAACTATTGAACACCTACTCTCTGCAATCTATGCCTATGGGATCGATAACCTTAGAATTGTTCTTGATAATGATGAGATCCCTATTTTAGATGGAAGTAGTAGTGGGTATTGTATGCTTATTGATGAAGTTGGAATCAAAGAGCAAGATAAACCTAAAAAAGCGATCAGAGTTAAAAAACCCATAGAGGTTGAGATGGGAAATAAAGTGGTTCGTCTCAAACCATCAAACCATATTATTTATGATTTTTCAATCAATTTTGAGCACCCTGTGATTGGTGAACAACAATTTAGATTTGATTATTCGATCGAAGAGTACAAAGAGAATATTTCAAGAGCTCGAACTTTTGGATTTTTACACGAAGTACAATACTTAAGAAGCATTGGACTAGCACTTGGTGGTAGCTTAGAAAATGCGATCGTACTTGATGATCAAAAGATCCTTAATCCTGATGGACTACGATACGATGATGAGTTTGTAAGACACAAAATTCTTGATGCTATTGGAGATATGTCGCTTTTAGGATACACCATGATTGGTGAATATGAAGCGATCGCAGGGAGTCATCATCTTAACCATCTCCTTACAAAAAAACTTCTTGAAGATCCAGCTAATTATGAGATCATTGATCTAGAACTTGCTACTCAAACAAGTGAAGCAAAAAACCTTCAAATGGCGTATGCCACAAACAAAGTGAAATAATGAAAACTACTCTATTAGTGATCTCAATAGCTAATCCTATTTTAATAGGACTTTACAAAGATGGATCACTCATAGAAACAATCAAATCGCAAGAAAAAACAAGTGATATTCTTCCAACTATAGTAGATGAGATTCTTAAAAAAGAATCACTCAATGAGATCATCTATGTAAATGGGCCAGGAAGTTATATGTCTATCAAAATTGCATATATCTTTTTAAAAACACTCTCAATCACATTAGAAGCAGATTTTTTAGCACTCAGTGGGTTTGATCTCAATCAAAATTCACCCATAAAAGCGTTAGGAAAAAAGTATTTTTACAAAGATGAAAATGGAAAGATCAATCTTCGATTTTTAGAAGATGGGGAGATTATCGAGCCTTTTTCTCTTCCACAAAAAATTGATTATTCTTTGTGTTTACAAGATACTCTTCCAAATTATCAACTTCCTGCTGTTTAGAATATATTTAAGCTAGTTCCTTTTGGAATATATTGCCTTACGAGTCCATTTGTATATTCATTCA
>CALMBI010000238.1 GCA_937860115.1 uncultured Arcobacter sp.
TTTATATAAGAAAGATAACCTTCTATAAATAATGAGTAGCTAAAAGTATCAGTTATACTATTTGGATAGATATGTAAACTAAAATTAAGTTTAACTTGGATACAATCCGCTCCTGTTTCTATAGCCAAAGAGAAGTTTTTGTAAAATTTTTGATTAGATTTTATAAAGAGTTGGTGTAAATCATCACGGTTTCAACTCACTAAGCTCAGCTATTTAGGTGAGTTGTAAGCACCTGTAGATTCAGATAAATTTTTGAAGGACGGTTACTATGAAAGTAAGAGCTTCAGTTAAGAAGATGTGTGACAAATGTAAAATTGTCAAGAGAAGAGGTATCGTAAGAGTAATCTGCGAAGTAAAAAAACATAAACAAAGACAAGGATAAGCGATGGCAAGAATTGCTGGTACAGACTTACCAAACAAAAAAAGAATGGAGTATGCTTTAACATACGTTTTCGGTATTGGTTTACATACATCAAGATTGATTTTAACTGCAACAGGGATTGATTTCAATAAAAGAGCAGCTGATTTAACAGAAGATGAAGCAGCAGCAATCAGAAATGAAATTCAAGCAAATTATGTTGTAGAGGGTGATTTAAGAAAAAAAGTTGCTATGGATATTAAAGCTTTAATGGACTTAGGTAGCTATAGAGGGTTAAGACACAGAAAAGGTTTACCATGTAGAGGGCAAAAAACAAAAACAAATGCTCGAACAAGAAAAGGTAAGAAAAAAACTATCGGTGCAGCACCTAAGAAGTAAGGGATAAAATATGGCAAAAAGAAAAGTAACTAGAAAAAAAATAGTAAGAAAAAATATTGCTGATGGTATCGTGCACATTGCTGCTACATTCAACAATACAATGGTTACAGTAACTGATAATGCAGGAAATACAATTTCTTGGGCAAGTGCTGGAAATCTTGGATTTAAAGGTAGCAAAAAATCTACACCTTTCGCAGCTCAAGCAGCAGCAGAAAGCGCATTAGCAAAAGCTATTGAGCATGGTATTAAAAATGTAGGTATCAAAGTACAAGGACCTGGTTCTGGTAGAGATACAGCTGTTAAAGCAATTGGTTCAACTGAAGGTATTACAGTTAAATGGTTTAAAGATGTTACTCCTTTACCACATAACGGTTGTAGACCTCCTAAAAGAAGAAGAGTGTAAGGAGTAAAGCATGGCAAGATATAGAGGACCTGTAGAAAAATTAGAAAGAAGACTTAACGCTGACCTTGGTTTAAAAGGTGAGAGAAGACTTAATGGTAAAAGTGCTTTAGAAAAAAGACCATTTGCTCCAGGACAACATGGACAAAGAAGAACAAAACTATCTGAGTACGGTCAACAATTACAAGAAAAACAAAAAGCAAAAATTCTTTATGGTATCCCTGAAAAACAATTCAGAAAATACTTCAAAGAAGCAGCAAGAAGAGAAGGAAATACTGGATCTAACTTAATCGAATTAATCGAAACAAGATTAGACAATGTAGTTTTCAGAATGGGATTTGCTACAACTAGAGCTAATGCAAGACAATTCGTAACACACGGACACATCTTAGTAGATGGTAAAAAAGTTGATATCCCTTCTTTCTTAGTAAAAGCTGGATCAAAAATCGAAATTAGAGAAAAATCTAAAGCAAATACACAAATCGTAAGATCTTTAGAACTTACAAATCAAACAGGAATGGTTGACTGGGTAAGTGTAGATAAAGAGAAAGTATTTGGTATATTTACAAGAATTCCAACAAGAGAAGAAGTTGTTATTCCAGTACAAGAAAGATTAATCGTAGAGTTATATTCAAAATAATAAATTAAAAAGGATAAAGAATGAAAAAATTTGTAACAGCTCCATTTTTACCAACAGAAGTTGCAATCGAAAAGATTTCACAAAACGTGGCAAAAATAAGTGCTTATCCTTTTGAAAGCGGATATGGTATCACTTTAGCTCATCCATTAAGAAGACTTTTAATGAGTTCTTCTGTTGGATATTCTGTAATCGCAGTTCACATCGAAGGTGCGGCTCATGAATTTGATACAGTTAGAGGAATGCTTGAAGACATTTCAATGTTTATTATCAATCTTAAAAATATGAGATTTAAAATAAACAATGGAGAAGATAGAGTTGAGATCAAATATACTTTCAATTCTAAGCAAACAATAACTGGTGCTGAATTATCAAATGATGATTTAACAGTTATTAACAGTGATGCATATTTAGCAACAATTAATGATGATTTTAGTTTAACATTCTCGATTATTGTTCAAAAAGGTATCGGATATGTTTCTTCTGAAGAGATTAGAGGAATGATTAGTAAAGAATATATACCAATCGATGCATTCTTCTCTCCAGTAAAAAAAGTAACATACGATATTGAAAAAATGCTTGTTGAAGACAATCCTAACTTTGAAAAAGTTGTGTTTGTTGTAGAAACAAATGGTCAAATTGCACCAATCGATGCATTCAAAGAATCTGTATCAATTATGTATGATCAAATGTCAGTATTCAATAAAGTATTTAATCTTTCTGATGTACAAATTGTTGAAAATTCGTTTGAAGAAAGCAATATAGATTTAAAAGAACTAGTAGTTAAGATTGAAGATTTAGATCTTAGTGCTAGAAGCTTTAACTCTTTAGATAGAGCTAAAATTAAATATGTTGGTGATTTAGCATTAATGAGTGAAGTTGAAGTTAGAAATATCAAAAATTTAGGTAAAAAATCTCTTGATGAAATCGCAGAGAAATTTGCTTCTATCGGTTTCCCAATCGAAAGTACATTACCTGAAGATGTAGCTTCAGCTTTAAGAAAAAAACTTGAGCAATTAAAAGCTTAAGAATAGAAAGAAGGATAGTTATGAGACATAAGCACGGATATAGAAAGCTTAGTAGAACTTCATCTCACAGAAAAGCGTTACTTAAAAATTTAAGTATAGCTATTATCTTAAGAGAAAAAATTGAAACTACTTTGCCTAAAGCAAAAGAATTAAAAAGATTTGTAGAAAAATTAGTTACTCAAGCTAGAGTTAATGATTTAAATGCACACAGAATAGTATTTGCTGCTCTTCAAGATAAAGAAGCAACAAAAAAATTAATGAATGAGATCGCTCCAAAATATCTTGAAAGAAATGGTGGATACACATCTATCATCAAAACAAGAATCAGAAAAGGTGACGCTACTCAAATGGCTTACATCTCTTTTGTATAATCAAAAGTGATTTTATTAAAAGGCTAGTAGATTATTCTACTAGCCTTTTTTTATGCAATTGTTAGTCCCAATAGGATACAATCCGCTCTTAAAATCTAATAAAAAAGTATAAAAATGTCATCAAAAAAGATTCCACAATTTACTCATCTTCATCTCCATACAGAGTTTTCAATGCTTGATGGAGCAAATAAAATTCCCGTACTTGCTAAAAAAATAAAAGAACTTGGTATGAATAGTGTTGCTATGACAGATCATGGCAATATGTTTGGTACCATAACTTTTTATAATACGATGAAAAAAGAGGGGATTAAACCAATTATTGGTATGGAAGCATATCTGCATAATGAAGAGGATATAGGGGATAAAACAACAAAAAGAAGATTTCACTTATGCCTTTATGCAAAAAATAACGAAGGGTACAAAAACCTTATGTATCTAAGTTCAATGGCGTATATGGAGGGGTTTTATTATTATCCTAGAATAAATAAAAAACTTCTCAAAGAAAATGCTGAAGGGCTTATTTGTACAGCTGCTTGTTTGCAAGGTGAAATAAATTGGCATCTCAACACTAATAGTGAACGAAATGTAAAAAATGGTGCAAAAGGATATGAAGAGGCTAAAAAGATAGCATTAGAGTATAAAGAGATCTTTGGGGATGATTTTTATCTTGAAATAATGCGACACGGAATCGATGATCAGCTTTTCATTGATAGTCAAATAATTAAACTCTCTTTAGAAACAGGGATAAAAATCGTAGCTACAAATGATACTCACTATACAGAACAAAAAGATGCAGAAGCTCATGAAGCATTTATGTGTATCGCTATGAATAAACTCTATGATGATCCAAATCGTATGAGACATAGTGTGCATGAATTTTATGTGAAGTCTCCAGAACAGATGGCAAAACTTTATGCGGATATCCCTGAAGCTCTCTCAAATACTATGGAGATAGTTGAAAAATGTAATCTTGAGATAAAACTTGGGAATCCAACCCCACCAAATTTTAAATTTACACGGGAGAAATCTGCCCTACATCATCTTACTTTGCCTCAGCAAGATTTAGAATATTCTTTAGAAAATGATAAGGTATTGTTTGAATTTGAGTGTTTAAAAGGGCTTGAAAAACGACTTGAGATTGTACCACTTGAAAAACACCAAGAGTATAAAGATCGCTTAAGAGTTGAGATAGATATTATTAACAATATGAAATTCCCTGGATATATGCTTATCGTTTGGGATTTTGTGGCTTATGCAAAAAGAAACGATATCCCAGTTGGTCCTGGAAGGGGTTCAGCTGCTGGAAGTTTGGTTGCATTTTGTCTTTTTATCACCGATATTGACCCGATGCCTTATGGACTTCTTTTTGAGAGATTTCTTAATCCTGAAAGGGTTTCGATGCCAGATATCGATATGGACTTTTGTCAAGCAAGACGACAAGAGGTTATTGACTATGTTGTTGAAAAATATGGAAGGGTGAATGTTGCTCAGATTATCACTTTTGGAAAACTTCTTGCAAAAGGGGTGATACGAGATGTTGCAAGGGTTCTTGATATGCCCTATAAAGATGCAGATGCGATGGCAAAACTGATACCTGATGAACTTGGAATCAATCTAAAAGACTCTTGGGAAAAAGAGCCAAAACTAAAAGCATTGTGCGAAGCTGATCCAAAAGCTGCAAGAGTTTGGGAGTATGCTTTGGCCTTAGAAGGACTCAATAGAAATGCTGGGACACATGCAGCTGGTGTTGTTATTTCAAATGATCCGCTTTATCTTAAAACTCCTCTTTTTAAGCCATCAGGACTCGATACTATCGCAACGCAATATAATGGAAAATATGTAGAAGATGTTGACTTAATCAAATTTGACTTTTTGGGACTTAAAACTTTGACAGTAATTGAAGGGGCATTGCAGTTAGTAGAGAAGCGACATGGGAAAAGAATTAACTTTATAGAGCAAGATGTAAACGATAAAGGTGTTTATGACCTCATTCAAACGGGTCATACGATAGGATTATTTCAAATAGAGTCTTCAGGTATGCAAGACCTTAATAAAAGGCTAAAACCTTCTAATTTTGAAGATATTATCGCGGTTCTTGCACTCTATCGACCAGGACCAATGGAATCAGGGATGCTTGATGATTTTATCGATAGGAAACATGGTCGTGCAAAAATTGATTATTTTTATGATGAATTTGAAGCACCACTAAAACCTATACTTGAGCCAACTTATGGTGTTATTGTATATCAAGAGCAAGTTATGCAAATCGTACAAGTTATTGGTGGATTTTCTCTTGGTGGAGCTGACTTGGTGCGAAGGGCAATGGGTAAGAAAATCAAAGAGGAGATGGACAAACTCAAAGGTGAATTTGCTGAAGGTGGTGTGAAAAAAGGATACCAAAGGGAGCATTGTGAAGAGCTCTTTGATTTGATTGTTAAATTTGCTGGGTATGGATTTAATAAATCCCACTCTGCAGCCTATGCAATGGTGACCTTTTATACCTCATATCTAAAAGCTTATTATACGACAGAGTTTATGGCAGCACTTCTTACAAGTGAAAAAGACAATACTGATAAAGTTGTTAAATATGTCGATGAAGTGAAACGGCTTGGGTATGATTTGGTGCCTCCACATATCAATAAATCAGATCTTGTTTTTAGTGCTGATACACTTGAGGATAAAGAAGTTGTAATGTTTGGGATGGGTGCACTGAAAGGTGCTGGGGATGTCGCAATCAACTCAATTTTAAAAGCAAGAACTGACGGTGAATTTAAGGATCTGAGTGATTTTGTAAGTCGAATCGATGGAAGTAAAGTAAATAAAAGAGTTATTGAAACATTGGCAAAATCAGGAGCCCTTGATTGCTTTGGATATACTAGAAGAGCACTGTTGGAACAAATAGAAGAGATAGTTGAGGCTGTTGGAAAAGCATCACAAGCTAAAAAACAAGCTATTGGAAGTTTATTTGGTGATGATGAAGAGATGACAGCTATTGAGATAACAATCAAAGATATGCCAGAATTTGATGCAAAAGAGATACTTGAGATGGAAAAAGAATCTCTTGGATTTTATGTTTCAGGACATCCTTTAGATAGATATAGAGAGCAATTTGATGAGATTAATTATACATTAAGCTCTCAAATTGATGAACTTACAGATGGAAGTGAAACCTTACTTGTAGGAAAAATTGAAAATATTGCAAAAAAAACATCTAAAAAAGGGCAACCACTTGGGATCGTAACTGTTATTGATCTTCATGGAAGTTTTGATTTGATGCTTTTTGATAATATGCTTAAAGAACTTGAAGATGATTTTGACCTTGACAAACCACTTGCTTTTAAAGTAAGTGTAACTGTAAATGATTTTGGTGTACGATTTAATGTACGAAAACTAGAATCACTTAAAGATGCCAAAAATGAAAAAATCAAGATAAAAAAAGTGGCAGAGGTTTTACCTCCACTTGTAGTTAATATTCCATACAGTGATGATGTGGCGATTCTTTATAAGCTTTTTGAAGTGATGTCACAAAATCAAGGTAAAAGAGATGTTGTACTTACTATTAAATCAAAACTTGGAAATATCGAAATAGATAGTGGATACAAAATTAGTAAAGATTGTGAGAGATTATTAAAAGAATTAGAGGGAGTTTACATTGAATAAAAAACATATTTTAGTAACAAATGATGATGGATTTGATGCTGTTGGTTTAAAACATTTAGTAGAAGCTTTAGAGTCAATTGCAAGGGTAACTGTTGTAGCTCCAGCATCTAATAAATCTGCATGTGCTCATAGTATGACATTGACTCATCCTTTACGCTTTAAAAGTTTTGGAGATGATAAGTATTTTTTAGAAGATGGGACACCAACTGATTGTATTTTTTTGGGACTCCACACACTTTTAGGGGAGAACAAACCTGATCTTGTGATCAGTGGGATAAATATAGGATCTAATATGGGTGAAGATATCACTTATAGTGGAACTGTTGCAGGAGCTATGGAAGCAGTACTTCACGATGTCCCTGCTATTGCAATCTCACAAGTACTTGATGATAAAGTAAAAGAGATAGTAGATATTTGGGATTATTCATTAGCTAAAAAGTCTATTTTGGATATAGTTGCAAAAATTTTAGAAGGTGAGTTTCCACTTGGAAAACGAAAACTTTTAAATATTAATATCCCACCATGCACTATTGATGAGTGTAGGGGAATAAAGATAACAAAAGCAGGGTATAGAAACTATGGTAATGATTATCGAACTTATCACGATCCAAAGGGAAATGAGTTTCATTGGATAGGATTGCATCCACTTATTTGGGAAAGTGATGATAAGAGATGTGATTTTGAAGCGATAAAAGATAATTATGTTTCAATAACTCCAATAAAACTTGATTTGACAAGTTATGATGATATAGAAAAATTAACGCAATGGATGGAAAAATAGATGACAATTTATGATATGTTAAAAGCTGACATCAAGATCTTAAATAGAGATCTTAAAGGTGAAGAAGAGATCATAGAGATCTTAAAAAAAAGATTTACTAAAAAAGAGTACAAATACTATATGATGAAGATGGAAGGTGTCGAGAAAGGATTGATGCAAAAGGAACTAAAAGCGGATGATGAAAGGTTTGAGGAGATTGAAACTACAACAATCAAAAAATTAAACTCTGAAAAATTGAAATATGAACTCTCAACAAAGGTTTGATCGATATGCATATAAGTAATAAGATCTCTCAATATTTTTATAAATTTGCTTCAAAAGAGTTTCCAAAACCTATTCAAAATTTTATAAATAAGAGTTATGTCAATATCTTAGGACTTGATATGAGCGAGTTTGAATCACCAACGAGTTATAAAACTTTGAATCAACTTTTTACAAGAGCTTTAAAAAATCCAAGAACTTTTGATGAGAGCCAAAATAATTTTATCTGTGTAGCTGATAGTTACGTAAGTGCTCAGGGGAAAATTCTCAATGATATCGCTCTTCAAATTAAAGGGATGCAATATAGTATTGAAAGACTATTTACTCCATATGTTGATAAAGAAAATATTGACAGGATAAAAGATGGGGATTTTATGAATTTTTATCTAAGTCCTAGAGATTACCATAGATACCACTCTCCATACGATGCAAAAGTGACAAAACTTATTTATGTTCCAGGGAAACTCTATCCTGTTAATTTTACATATCTTAATAAACAAGATGAACTTTTTGTAGAAAATGAAAGAGTAATTCTAGAGTGTGTGACAAACGACAATAAACTTTTTTATATGGCATATATTGGGGCACTTAATGTAGGGAAAATGGTGTTTGATTTTGAGCCAAGAATAGCTACAAATGAGGGTGCAAGAGAGATTGAAGTGATAGAATATGAAAATCTTTTTATCAAAAAAGGGGAGTGTTTGGGGCATTTTAAAATGGGTTCAACCGTACTTGTTTTTTGGGAAAAAGATATGGTGGACTTAAAAGATTTAGAAGATACAAAAGTAAGATTTACAGATATTATCGCTACTGTAAAATAATGAAAACTGTTCTTATCACTGGTTGTAGCTCTGGAATAGGGGAAGCTACAGCTTATTACCTCAAAGATAAAGGATATAGAGTTTTCGCAACTGCTAGAAAAGAAGCAGATGTTGAAAGACTACAAAAAAATGGATTTGATGCTTTTTATTTGGATGTAACAAAAAAAGAGAGTATTACAAATGCATTGGAAGATATTCTTAAATTAACAAATGGAAAACTCGATGTAGTCTTTAATAATGCTGGATTTGGACAACCTGGTGCTGTTGAAGATATCACAACTCAAGTACTTAAAGAGCAGTTTGAAACAAATGTTTTTGGTCTTCATGAAGTGATGATGCAAGTACTTCCTATTATGAAAGCACAAGGTTATGGAAAAATTATCAATCACAGCTCAGTTTTAGGACTTATTTCACTTCGTCTTCGAGGTGCTTATAATGCTAGTAAATATGCAATAGAAGGGCTTAGTGATACTTTAAGACTCGAATTAGTTGGCACAAATATTGATATAACGGTCTTAAATACTGGTCCAATTACAAGTAATTTTAGAAAAAATGCAAAACAAAAAACTTTAGAAAATATTGATATAGAGAATTCAAGGTTTAAAGAGACTTACCATAAAAGTTTAAATGCAAAAAAAAGTGATGTTCCATTTAATCTTCAGCCAATTGAAGTGGCAAAAGTTGTTGAAGAGATAATAAAAACGGATAATGTAAAACCAAGATACTATATCACGAAAGCCACTTATCTTTTAGGATTTGCAAAAAGAGTTTTGTCTACTAAAATGCTTGATAAGATACTTATTAAAATATAATATCCAATAAAAAATTATTCAGTTCTTTTTTGTTGTCTTTTTTGTTTTGTACCAATTTGAGCTTTATCAAAACTACTTGTGATTTCACTATAAGCTCTTAGAAATGATGGGAGTTTTCTCCCTCCAACTTTTAAAATATCTGCTACTAAAATATCAGCTACTTTTTGTTTTTCTAGGTTTTGAATAGTTGTCAAATAATCAAATAAAAATTGAGCAAGTCGATCAAGTGATATTTGCCAAGTTGAATAGGTTTGTTTATAGAGCCAATCAGAAAAATCATAAAATGTTTTATAAACACTTTTATTCTCTACCATTAGAGCAAATGTTTTTGTGAAGTTTCCACTATTATAAACAAGATCCCAAAAACGTGCGAATCGTTTCATCTCCTGCATCTTAGAAAATGGGATTAGATTGTTTGCTAGAATATCATAAGGTGGAATATCACTATAAATCATTCCATAAAGCTCATCATGACGATTAAGAGTAGTTCCAGAAAGTTTTTTAAGCACTCCTAGTTGTATCTCACTATTTGATAAACTACACAAATAATCAAGATTTTCTCCAAAGCTTTCACAAGTTTCCCCTGGAAGTCCAATAATAAGATCAAGATGGATATGAGCATTTGTTTCTTTTTCTAAAAATTCAAGATTTTCTTTTATTTTAGGGATGTTGAGATTTCGTTTAATGTTTTTTGCAATATCTTTTTTGAGTGTTTGGATACCAATCTCTAGTTGGAGTGAATGGGGTGGAAATTGTTTGATTCGTTCACGAAGCTCAAGTGGAAAATGATCAGGAATCACTTCAAAATGAGTTGTAAAATGTTCATTTTTAGATAAAAAAAAGTCTAAAAGTCTATTGGCAAGTTTGATATCAAGATTAAATGTACGATCTATAAATTTAAAGTTCCTTACACCTTTATCCCAAAGTATTTGGAACTCTTCTAAAAGCTCATCTATATCAAAATTTCGCACAGCTTTATCGATTGATGAGAGGCAAAATTCACAAGAAAATGGACAACCTCGTGAAGCTTCTACATAGATATATCTATTTTGTATATCATTCTTATCATAGTAAAGATATGGAAGTTTTATCTCACTTAAATCATAGAGTTTTGGAGGAAATATTTTTTGGTTAGGCTCTTTGGCATCTAAAATATTACGGCAAAGTTCATAAAAAGGGATCTCACCTTCCCCTTGTATTACATAATCAGCACCACTCATATCAACTCGAAATGGCTGATAACTCACTTCAGGTCCACCTATGACTATTTTTGTCTGGGGGCTCACTTTTTTTAAGATATGGATAAGTTCACCAACATCAGTAGCATTCCAAATATAAACACCAATCCCAACAATTTTTGGTTGGTGTTGTAAGATATCTTCAACGATATCTTGTATCTTTTCATTGATTACATACTCTTTGATAAGTGTTTTTGATTGGAGTTCTTTTAAGTTTGCAAACAGATAACGTAAGCCTAAACTACTATGAGTGTATCTTCCGTTAAAAGTTGTAAGGATTATATCATGCACTATTATTTCATACTTTGAGAAATATTTTGTGTAAGGATAAATTTAAAATTCACTTCCAAACCTCTGTTCGTTTGAGAAAATTCGATTGGATAATCAAGCATCAATGAATAGTTTTGTTTTTCTAATAATTCAATTTTATTAAAAAACTCTATTGGAGATTTGAGTAATGTAGATACGTCATAGGTGTATTGTACGTATTTTGTTTCATTTTGAGACAATAATTTGACTGTTGTATTATTGATATCAAAAAGTTGCTCTATCCCTTTTTTTGCATCTTCTATTGATAAAAATCTTTCTTGATTAAGTGGAATATATCTTTTTGTTGTTGGTTCAAGTTTTGTTTTCACATTTACATTTGAAATAATTGACGTAAATGTCCCTTTTGCTTCTGTTGTTAAGATATTTTCACTACTCTCATAAAAGTTAAGAAGTTTTGGTTGGAGCGTCTTTTCAAATGGATTGATAGCTTTAAATTCATAGATAATCGTAGATTCGTTTTTAGCTATTTGAATCTCTTTTAAAAGTGAATTATCATCGATACTATTAAAAATATTTTTGATAAGAGTTACTATATGTTTATTTGCAGTAATATGATTTGGTAATGCGATTTCTGATGCAAGTTGTGTTTCGTTTGTATTGTTTTTACTTATTTGTTGTGTAGTATTTTGATCATTTGCAACTGATTGTTGTTGCATATAATAAAAACTATATAGTGCACCAGCAGTTGTTAAAAGAGCTACAAGGAACCAAGTAAAAATAGTAAGTTTAGATTTTTTATTTCGTTTTTTTGTAAAGCTGTAGTTTTGGATACTTTCTCTTCTTACTATTGAATCGACCCTATCATCAATATTGATTGGATTGTATGTGATATCAAGAGCAAGATTAGATTTTAGATTTTCTAAATGTTTCTCTTCAAGATGTTTGATCACATAAAAAATATTGACGATCTCGCAAAAGTTAGAACCATTTGATTTTTGATAATAAACTTCTAAAATTTTAGTGATTTTTTCACCAAGTTCTAAAAGATATATCTCATCGTATAAAACTTGTTCAGCTACTTCATTTTCAAAAAAATTCGATTTTTTGATCTCACTAGAAGGTGTGAGTGGATGGACACTACTGTGTCCAAATCTTTTTTGTGCATTTAAAAATATTGCATAGATAGTATTATTGAAAACAAAAAGATTAAGAGAATTTGGTTTTGGATTAACAAAAATCTCTTCATGTAAAATAGTAAAAGGGGAGAGAAGATAATCTATATTTCCATTATTGTAATATGATTTAGAAAGGGTGATACTTGACTGATCTAAAACAATGTTATTTGATGAATCAAGGGGAATAATCTGCTCATTTTTATTTTTTTGAATCGTTTTATCTATTACAATTTGTGAGTCATCTTCACAAATAGCGGTAATAATAGTATTTGATACTTCATTTTCTAAAAGTTTGATTTTAAAAAGTGCATCATTTGAAAGTTTATTGTTTTCTAGTAAAAAGACAGATTGCTCTGCAGTTAAAAGTTTTCCATTTCTAAAAATTCTTTCATCAAGTTTTACATTTTGTTCTATCTTGATAAGATTAATGTACTGGATATCTTTCCCACTACTCATAGAGTTTCTCCATATTTTGTTTTATTTTTTCTTTTGCTTCTTCAAGTGTAAGCCCATCCAAACTAAAAGGCTCTCCCGTATAAAGATCAATCACTCCAAAAGGTTTTGGAATAGTAAACTGATCCCATGAATCAAATTGCCAAAATGAAGATGATCGTGACCCAAAACAAACAATTTTAGCATTCGTTTTTTGAGCAATCATCACTATCCCATCTGCTATAGAATATCTTGGACCTTTAGGACCATCTGGAGTGATAGCGATATCAACTCCATTTTGAAGTGCTTTAATAGCACCAAGCAGTGCTTTTGCACCACCTCTTGTGGATGAACCACTTAAAGATCCTACACCCAAACTCTCTACTGTTCTTCGTATAATCTCACCATCACTATGTTCACTTACAATCACTTTTACAATTCCATTTTGTTTAAATGCTCTATAATTGTGTGGTTGCATGATAAGATCACCGTGCCACATACAAAGAATAAAGTTTTCATCATTCATTGGTTTTGTATAATGAAAAACTTTTTTGTTTGTCACATAAATAAATCGTACAAATAATTGCAAGAAAAATGGTGCTACAGCAATAGCAAAATTTTTTTTGAATTTTTTGAACTTTCTTTTCATTCTATAACAAACCCTTTGAGTGCTGTTCTTGAGTTTTCAGTGATTTGTACTGGGACAATTTTTCCTAATAACTCTTCACTCCCTTTTACAAAAACCTGCAATCCATTATCACTAAATCCCATTATTTCTCCATTAGGTTTGAGGTCCTCAAAATATACTTGGTGAATTTTGCCAATATTTTTTTCCATATGAAGATCTTGATGAGTTTTATGTAGATCGATAAGTGTTTGTAATCTTCTTGTCCCTATCTCACTTTCTATTTGCTCCATAGTTGCTGCAGGAGTATTGGGTCTTGGAGAGTATTTAAAATTGAAAATTTGATCAAATTTTACTTTTTCTACTACATCGAGAGTATCTAAAAAGTCCTCTTCAGATTCCCCTGGAAATGCTACTATGATATCTGTACTGATTCGTACATCAGGTACTTGAGATCTGATCTTTTCACATCTATTTAAAAACCACTCTTTTGTATAGCCTCTTTTCATATCTTTTAGGATTTGAGTTGAGCCACTTTGGAGTGGTACGTGGATAAGTTTACAGATTTTTGGATTTGATACGAATTCTTCTAAAAATTCATCATCCATATGAAGTGGATGTGGGGAAGTAAAACGTATTCTTTCGATCCCATCTATTTTACTAATCTCTTGAAGAAGCTTAGTAAAAGTATATTTTTCACTCTCTTTATTTGAAAAATATTTTCCATAATTGTTGACATTTTGACCTAGGAGAAAAATCTCTTTCATTCCAGCATCTGCTGATTTTTTAGCTTCACTTAGAATAATATCGCTTGGGATACTGATCTCTTCACCTCTAGTTGATGGAACAATACAAAAAGTACATTGTTTATCACAACCTAAAGAGATATTGATATTTGCTTTAAAGTTTGAACTTCTGTATTCACTAAATTCATAATCTGTTTCATCATTATTGATATCTATTTCAACTGTTCCTTTATTTTCAACCGCATGGGAGATTTTTGAAACATTTCTAGCTCCAACAACAAAATCTACAAAAGGAGCACGTTTGATAATTTCATCACCAAGATGACTTGCAGTACATCCGCAAACACCTATTTTTGCACCATCTTTTTTTGATTTATTAAATTGTCCAAGTTCACTAAAGAGTTTTGCAACTGGTTTTTCTCTCACGCTGCAAGTATTGATGATAATAAGATCAGCTTCACTAGCGTTAGTTGTATAAACATAGTCATTGTGAGTATTGAGTTCAGCTATGATATGTTCAGTATCCCTTGTGTTCATTTGACAACCAAGGGTTTCAATAAATAGTTTTTTTGACATATTAAGTGGATGAATACTTATTAAAGTGCGTGTAATTCGTACATATATTCATCATCAGCTAGACCATATTTGATCTCTCTGAAACTTACGTTGTATCCAAGAGCTTCTAAACTTTCAACTAAAGCCATCATGTTTTTGTGAGAATTGTCTCTATCAAAGTAGTAAATTTTTCCAACTGTCTCTTTTAAATCATCTTTGATTTTTGATAAACTGATTTTTTTTGGTTTTTCATTGATTTCATTTCTAGCTAATAAAATATCCATTGTGATAATATCCTTTAATTTTTTTGAGTAGAGATTTTACCAAAAAAATACTTATTACTCTATCAGAGATTTTTCTATTACCTTAAATAAATAATTATAAGATATAATAACTATATGAAAAAAGCGACAAAAAAAGATATAGAATTTATAAGAGACTATTTTTTAAAGCACTATAGTGGGATGGTCACTGAGTTAGAATTTAGAAACGATTATGAACTTCTCATTGCTATTATCCTTTCAGCTCAATGTACCGATAAGCGTGTCAATATGATTACGCCTGCTCTTTTTGAAGCATTTCCATCTCCAAAAGCATTAGCAATCGCAAATCTTGATGATGTAAAAGAGTATCTTAAAACATGTAGTTTTTTTAATAATAAAGCAGAAAATATTATTAAAATGGCACAGTCTGTTGTTGCTATGCATGATGGAAAGATCCCCCATGAACACGCAAAACTTATCAAACTTGCTGGAGTTGGAAATAAAACAGCAAATGTGTTTTTAATAGAAGCAGATGGTGCAAATTTGATGGCTGTAGATACTCATGTATTTAGAGTATCACATAGATTAGGGCTTAGCAGTGCAAAAACAGTAGAAGCGACTGAGGCTGATCTTGTCAAAAAACTCAAAGATGATCTTCATATTTTTCATCAAGCTATGGTTTTATTTGGTAGATATAAATGCAAAGCAGTTGCCCCAATGTGTGATGGGTGTGAGCTTAAAGTTGTATGTAAGAGTGATGGTAGGTTTGGTGTTGATGGAAAAAATGATACAAAACCAAAAAAGAAAAAACAAGAGGCGTAAGTGGCAGTTAAAAAAATAGTGTATAAAAATCATGATTTTGAAATAAATTATGAGATAATCAATCCTCAAATAAGTGAAAATAATATAGTTTTTTTGCACGGTTGGGGAAGTAATAAAGAGGTTATGAAAAGTGGATTTGCTTCAAAATTAAACAATTTTAAGCATATCTATATCGATATGCCAGGATTTGGTAAAAGTCCAAATGAAGTTGTACTTACAACGTATGATTATAGTGAAATAATGAAACTATTTTTTGCTTCATTAGAGATCGATTATCATCAAATAACTATTGTAGGTCATAGCTTTGGTGGAAAAGTTGCAACATATTTATCTCCAAAAAATCTGATTTTATTAAGTACTGCTGGGATAGTGGAAGAGAAATCAACAAAAGTAAAAACAAAAATCAAGTTAGCAAAATTAGCAAATGCTTTGGGTGTTTCATTTTTTTCAAAACTGTTTCGAAGTAAAGATGTCAATACGATGAGTGAAGTGATGTATGGGACGTTTAAAAATGTAGTAGATGAAGATTTTAGAAATCAATTTGCTTCATACAACGGAAATGCACTTATTTTTTGGGGTATTAACGACACAGCTACAAGTCTTAAAAGTGGAGAAAAAATCCATCAACTTATCAAAAATAGTCAATTTTTCCCACTAGATGGGGACCATTATTTTTTCTTAAAAAACAGTGATACAATAGAACAAATCTTAAAGGACAATATCAAATGATGCAATATTTTGAAATTTTTACCAATATCTTGTTACTGATCTCTCTTGGTTGGTATTTAATAACAAATCTTCAATGGTATAACTATAAACTAGAACGAGTGATCCTAAAACATCATAAACAACAATGGCACATCATCTATTTTGTGACACCTATTGTTCTTTTTTATCTCCTTGACTTTCTCTATTTTGCGATCTATTTTTATTTATTGCATTTAAGTGCATTTTATCTTTGGAATAAAAATCTTTCAAAAGCTCTTGTAATAACATCACGAGTGAAAAGATTTTTTGGAATCTTATTTGGATTTACATTTGTTGTTGATGGACTTTGCTTTTTAAGTGAAGAGTGCCATTATGGCGTTTTTATAGTGCTTCTTGGGACTTATGCAGTGACTACTCTTATGGAAAAAATGTTTTTTATCAGTTATAAACATAAAGCAAAACAAAGATTAAAAACATTGAATAATCTTACTACTGTAGCTATAACGGCATCTTATGGAAAAACATCGATCAAAAACTATCTCTATCAAGTGCTTAGAAAAAATTTTGTAGTGTATATGACGCCTCGAAGTGTTAATACAATCGGTGGACTTTGTAAAGATGTAAACGATGACCTTCCTTATGATACTGAAGTTTATATCGCAGAAGCAGGTGCTAGAGAAAAAGGTGATATCGAAGAGATCACGATGTTTTTAGAGCCTGAATATGTGATCATTGGAAGTGTAGGGGAACAGCATATTGAGTATTTTAAAACAATTGACAATATTATCCATACAAAAATGGAAATTTTAAAATCACCAAAGCTTATCCATGGATTTGTACATGATAGCGTTCCAATTTTAGAGTATCCTACAATCACAAAATTTCCAAACAATCTTTTTATCACAAGAAGTGATCTTAATGGTATCTGGTTTGATATCGATATTGATGGAAAAGTGGAACATTTTCATGCGCCAGTGCTTGGAAGTTTTAATGCTATTAATCTTACTGCTGTTATTTTAGTAGCTCATAAACTTGGAATGGATATCGAAGAGATTAAAATTGCACTTCATAATATTAAGCCAGTTGATCACAGACTTCACCTCTCAAAAGTAAATGGTAAAGTGATACTTGATGATAGTTTTAATGGAAATCTTGAAGGGATGCTAGAAGCTGTCAAAATCTCATCTACTTATGATGGAAGAAAAGTGATTATCACTCCTGGAATAGTTGAAAGTACGGATGTTGCCAATATCAAATTAGCTCAAGCAATTGATGAAGTGTTTGATATCGCTATCATCACAGGTTCAATAAATCAACAAGTGCTCAATAATTATATAAGAAAAGCTCATGTAGTGATTTTAAAAGATAAATCTGAGATGGAAATTTGTTTACTTGAAAATACACAAATTGGTGATTTGATCCTTTTTGCAAATGATGCACCGAATTTTATATAGAGTAGTTTGATGGAAAGATTGTATGCACCTTGGAGAACAGAATATGTTTCTACACAAAGTGAAAAGATAGAGGGGTGTGTTTTTTGTCATATTGTAAACCATCCGACAAAAGATGAAGAACTTGGAGTTCTATGGAGAGAGGAGGAGTTTTTTATCGTGATGAATAAATACCCTTACAGCCCTGGGCATTTTATGATTATTCCAAATTTTCATACTGATAAATTAGAAGAGCTTGATCCAGCAGTTTGGGCAAAAATGAGTCTATTCGCTCAAAAAGGTGTGAAGCTTCTTAAAGATACTTTGAATGCTCAGGGTGTGAATATGGGGATGAATCTTGGATGGGTAGCAGGTGCTGGGATCGCTGAACATATACATCTGCATTTGGTTCCAAGATGGAAAGGGGACACAAACTTTATTACATCGATTGGAGAAACAAGGGTCTATAGTACAGATTTTGTAAAGATCTACAAACGTTTAAAAGAAAAATCAAGTGAGTATTTTGGATGAAAAGACTAGCTGTAGCATTTACTGGTCCATCAAATAGTGGGAAAACAACTACTATTATTAGTGTTGCTTTACTTTTAAGAGCAAAAGGCTTTAAAGTTGCCATAGTTAAGCACGATCCAGGAGACAAAACAATATTTGATAAAGAGGGAAAAGATAGCCATAAATTTACTCAAACAGGTTCAGATGTTGTTGTAGTTTCACCAACAAGAACAACACTCTTTAAGCAAGAAACATCATCTATAAAGACAATTGCAGAACTTTTTGGAGATTTTGATTACATGTTGGTTGAAGGGTTAAAAACGATACCTCTTCCAAGAATTGCTATTTTTAGAAATGAGTTGGATCCAAAATATTTTGATATCAGTGATGCGATTGCAACAGATGGTAGTATAAACAAAGTTGATATTCCTCAAAATTCGATCCATCTAGATATGAATAATCATCAAGCACTCATTGATTGGATTGATCAATATTCAGTTAAGATTTAAAATGTTTTGTTATAATAAATACCTATTTCAAAGTTTATACAAATAATACAATGGAGAGAAATTAATGAATAGCAAGAAACAATCACATACAATGATCAATCGTAGAGATTTTTTAAAAATATCGTCATTATTAGTTGGTACAGGTATGCTATCAAATGTGCATGCAAAAAAAATAGACATAGAAAAATTATTCGCTATTAAAAAGCCTTCCAAATCACTCAAACTTTATAATATTAACTCAAAAGAATCTTTAAAAGTAGAATTTTATACAAATGGTAAATATAATAAAAATGGACTGCATGAAATCTATAAATTTATGTCAGATAAACGAAGTGGAGAAGTGGCAAAAATTGATAATTCATTGATTGAAAGTATATATCATTTGCAACAAAAATTAGATATTGATGAACCTATATCTATTTTATCTGGGTATAGATCAGTAAAAACAAACAATAAAATGGCAAAAAAATCAAAAGGTGTATCAAAAGATAGTTACCATACGAAAGGGATGGCTGTTGATGTTTTTGTGAAAGATATGTCGATTCATCATCTTCACGATGTTATACAAGATATTCACACTGGTGGAATAGGATATTATCCAAGCTCTGGATTTGTTCATATGGATGTTGGTCCAGTTCGAAACTGGATTGGATAATCTAATTTTTTAGGTAGATATATTATAAATTAATGAAAAAAATCATTTTACTTCTTAATGTTATTCTTATAGCTATTGGTGGTGCTTATTTTTATAAACAATATAAATTTGAGCACAGATTTGATAAATTACTTCTATGTGAAAATAAAAATTATTTAGATGATACTTATTTTACGAAACGATTATTAAATGTTGAAAAAACAAAAGAGTTTTATGAAAATTATTGTAAAAACGAAAAATCATTAGGGTGGTTTAATAGTGATCTTTTTATGAAATCTATTGGATATGAACTTGTTGAAGCGATCGAGGAGTCTTATAATCATGGTTTTGACAAAGAAAAATACAATCTAAAACAGATAAAAGAGGATATAAAAAAATATACAAATACAAAAGAGTTTCCATCGTATGAAGAAGAAGCGAAAGAAGCAATTAAACTAGATATGTTATTAACAGATGCCTATATTGCATTATTTAACGATAGTTATTATGGCCTTACAGATTGGAAAAAGTATAAAAAATTTCAACATCAATACAATAAAGAATACACTCTTGAGGCTCAAGAAAAAAGAAAACAAAAACTTCTTGATTTGAATCTTTCTATTGAAGAACTTACGGATGAGCCATTGCCAAAATTTGAGTGGGAGAAGCCAGCGAAACCTCTGAGAGATCCTGCTAACGAATTAGTAGAAACTCTTAAAAATGGTGAAGTTTATCAATCACTTAATGCTCTTCATCCTGATATCAAAGAATATAAAAAATTAGTTTCATTTTTAAAAGAATTACGAAAAAATCCAAATGATAATAGATTAAAAATAAACAAAATTCTTATTAATCTTGAAAGATTTAGATGGATTGTTGGTGATTATGATAAAAGTGAAAAGTCTATTGTGGTTAATATTCCATCTTTTACTTTACATGTATTAGAAAGTGGAGAGAAAACTTGGAGCATGAGGGTGATAGTTGGTAAACCAAAAAGACCAACACCTATTTTAGAGGGTGAACTGACACATGCTACTCTTAATCCATATTGGACGGCACCACCTACGATTATTCGAGAAGATATGATGAAAAAAGCAGATAAAATGTCTGAGTATCTTGCATCACACAATATGAAACTTTTTAAAGTAGTAAATGATAAAAAAATTGAAGTAAAAGCTGATGATATTAATTGGACAATCTATAAAGATGCTAAGAAAATACCATTTGTTTTTAGATCTGAACCTGGAGTTGATAACCCTCTTGGTGTTATTAAATTTACATTTCCCAATAAATATTCAGTTTATATGCATGATACTGATAAAAGACAATATTTTGCTGAGTCATACAGAGCATTTAGTTCTGGTTGTGTAAGACTTCATGAACCAAAAAAACTTTTTTCATATCTAATTGGTGCGAGTGAAGATATCAATTTAAGTGACTATAATTCAAAAAATAAACCAGAATATGGTGTAAATCTCAAATCAAAATTTCCTGTGGTATTTAGATATATGACTGCAGGTGTGAGTAAAGATGGTAGATTAGAATTTTATGATGATATTTACGGATATGATGGGAATCATATCAAAGCGATCAAGGGTTATGAGAAGATTTTTGATACAAATCATATCTCATCACCAATCAAGATACCTGAAAAATATTTATAATTTTATTTGGAGGCTATTTTAAATAGTTTTCTAAATAGTGCTTGAAATACGAAATTTT
>CALMBI010000239.1 GCA_937860115.1 uncultured Arcobacter sp.
ACGAATGATATTTTTAAAGTATTTTTCAATATCTTTTTAAATAGTGTGGAAAATTTTATTGCTAGAGATATTATAGAAAATAGAAAGATCTTCATAAGTTCAGAAAATATAGATGATGGTGTTTTGATAAAAATCTCTGATAATGGAGGTGGTATTGCTGAAGATATTATAGATAAAATTTTTGATCCATATTTTTCAACAAAAAATAAAAAGAATGATACAGGGCTTGGATTGTATGCATCAAAAATTATTATTGAGAAATATCATCATGGAGTTTTGAGTGCACATAATACCAAAGATGGTGTTTGTTTTATGATAGAAATAAAAAATAGTTAAATTACAAAGAGGAGATTAAAATGATTTCAAATTTAAAAATAAAAGCAAAACTTATTTTTCTTGTTGCATTTGTTGTGATAAGTTTTGCAGGATTAGTTGTTACTAATAAATTAGTGATGAACAATATCAAAATAGGGAGCCAAACTTATCAAAATATAGTGAATGCAAAAGATCTTTTAGCAGATATTTTACCGCCTCCTGCATATATCATCGAAGCTAGACTTATTACATTTGAGCTTATTCAAAGTGCAAATCAGAGTAATAAAACAGAGTTGATTAATAAACTTGCTCAGCTAAAAAAAGATATCAATGATAGAAAAAAATATTGGGATGAAAATCTTAATAATGATAAACTCATGTCTCTTTTAACACCATCGTATGAAACAGGAATCGCTTATTTTAAAGTGATAGATGATAAGTTTATTCCACTTATCAAACAAAATAATCTAGAAGCCGCAACACAACTTGCAAACAGTGAATTGGCAACACTTTATAGTGCTCATAGAGAAAATATAGATAAACTTGTATCATCATCGATTGAAGAATTTAATGTCACAGAACAAATAGCTCAAGATGATCTATCAGTTGGAAATATAATTATCAATACAGGGTCTATTTTATCTATTGGATTTATCCTCTTTATCTCTTATCTTATAGCTCATAATATTGTCAATTCGATCGAGACATTTGAAAATGGATTGGGATCGTTTTTTAAATTTTTAAATAGAGAAACAAAAATAGCACAACCGATCAAACTTGATACAAAAGATGAGATGGGTGAGATGGCACAGTTTGTTAATGAAAATATTATTAAAATTGAAGAGATGACTATAAAAGATAATCAACTAATTGATGAAGCAAAAATTGTAATGTCTAGAGTAACGCATGGATGGTATAGCCAAACTATACAACAATCTACAACAAATAGATCGTTAGAAGAATTTAAAAATAATGTAAATACGATGATAATTTCAACTAAAGAGCGATTTGCAGTGGTTGATGAATTACTTAAAACATATGCAAATAATGATTACACAAAAACAATGATGCTGAGTCCTACTGATGAAAAAGGTGGTTTGATAGAGAGTTTAGCAAATGGGATCAATGGACTTCAAGCTGCTATAACGAAAATGCTTGTAGAAAATAAACAAAATGGTCTTACTCTTGATTCAAGTAGTGATGTATTGTTAGAGAATGTCAATACACTGAATCAAAATGCTAATCAAGCTGCTGCTGCTTTAGAAGAAACAGCAGCAGCGTTAGAAGAGATAACAGAAAACATCTCTTCAAATACTACAAATATTGTAAAAATGGCGCAACTTGCATCAACTGTAACAGTTGCTTCAAGTGAGGGTAAAGATCTTGCATTTGAAACTACGAATGCTATGGATCAGATCAATAAAGAGGTTAATGCGATTAGTGATGCGATAAGTGTGATTGATCAAATAGCATTCCAAACAAATATCCTTTCACTCAATGCTGCAGTTGAAGCTGCAACGGCAGGAGAAGCTGGGAAAGGGTTTGCAGTTGTAGCACAAGAGGTAAGAAATCTAGCAAATAGAAGTGCAGATGCTGCAAATGAGATCAAAAAACTTGTAGAAAATGCTACACAAAAAGCTAATAATGGGAAAAATATTGCAGACAAAATGATTAGTGGATATGAAACGCTCAATCAAAATATAGATCATACTATTACTCTTATCAAAGATGTTGAGATGTCATCGAAAGAGCAATTATTAGGTATCAATCAAATTAATGATGCAATCGCAGCTTTAGATCAACAAACGCAAAAAAATGCT
>CALMBI010000240.1 GCA_937860115.1 uncultured Arcobacter sp.
AATATAGCAAGGAAACTTTTCTTGTGGTGTGCTTGGGTATCTGGGAGGAGTACTTTTAATCTGCTTTCCCAGAATTTCAAAACTAATTTAATGCAAAAACCTCATTCCTAACACCATTATTATAAAGTTCTGAACAAACATCACCACTGGCTTGATCAATCGTTACTGTTAACTGAGAATCACTTACAGCAATCTTAACACACTCTTTATCATTCTCTTTAAAAATAACTTCTTTATCAGCAATTGACCATACAGTTGGATTAAGCGTAACACTGTCACTTATTTTATCAACCTTTTTATGTATCATATGGTAACTTTGGACTGAGGAAATAATTGTTGAGATATCACCATTGACTGTTGATGTTTTTGCTTTTGAATTCACTCCCATAAGTTTTGGGATAGCTACTGAAGCGATTACTGCAATAACAGCAATTGCAAAAATAAGTTCGATCAAAGAAAACCCTTTTGAACTTTTTACTTTGATTCTTTTATTTTCAATATTTTCTTTCTGAAGAATAAATTTTTTAAGCACAGCCATTCTTATAGCAACACCATTTTCTACTTGTTTTAGCACTTTGCTTCTAGGATCATTTAACATCTCATCAGTAATATCGATATTTCTATTTACAGGACCTGGATGAAGTAATAAAAAGTCCCTATCTCCAACAAGTTCTTTTGTTATGCAATAATCTCTTACGTATTCTTCTTTTTCTCTCTCTTGTTCCTCTTTTGAGATATTCACTTCATGTCTTTCATGTTGAACCCTTAGACTCATGATGATATCAGCATCATCGATTACTTCTTTGATATGAGTTGCATTTCTAAAAGAACTATTTGATTGAAATCTTGGAGGAGAAACTAAAATTGGATTAAGTCCAAATCTTGGAAGCAATTCTAAATTTGAAGTAGCCACCCTAGAATTGACAATATCTCCAACAATAAGTATATTTTTTCCTTGAATATTTCCTTCAAAATGTTGATCAATAGTAAAAAGATCCAAAAGTGCTTGAGTAGGATGAGCATTTTTCCCATCACCTGCATTAATAATAGGACAATCTACATATGTTTTCAAACTTGCTGGCAGCCCACAATCTTTATGTCTTATGATGATAGCATCTGGTTTCATAGCGTTTAGGTTTGCAACTGTATCCTCTACTGTTTCACCTTTATTTGTTGAACTTGTTTGCACTTCAAGATTCACCACCTCTGCACCAAGTCTTTTTGCAGCGATTTCAAAACTACTTCTTGTCCTTGTAGAACTTTCAAAAAAAAGTGTAACCACAAGTTTTCCTTCTAGGATATTATTAGATCTTAAATCTTGAAAAATTCTAGCATCTTCAAATAACTCTTCTACTTCTTTATCACTTAAATCATTCGGTGTAATAAGATGTTTCATATGGATGAACCTTTAAATAAAATTTTTTGATTATAGCAAAAACTTTTTTAGGATATTGGCTATAAATAACGAATTTTTTAGCAAAACCAAAAAGAGCATCAAGTATCCCCTCACGATTCCCCCACATCAAACTATCGCTACTTTGCCCTGTTCCAATATGATAGATCTCATTTGGATCAAGTTCTAAATGTTCTAGTTTTTTTGCAAAATCTTTATCAAATCCGATCTTATTTTGATTGTAAAAACTCTGAATCGAGCAGTAACTACAATCAAACCCACACGATTCAACAGCATCCAAAGTAAGAAGATTACAACATCGTGTCCCTTCACTAGCAACAGGACAAGCTCCAAGTCCTATACCTTTTTTTTCTATTTGAGTCAATTCAAACTTTCGTACATCATATTTAAGTTCACTAAATTTTTCATAATTATTTGGTCTATTTTGAAGCTCTTTATGTATAGATACATAATATTCAAAAATCTTTTTAGAGAGTTGCTTCCCCTCATATTTTTCTTCCAATTCTGTTGGAAAAATCTCCTCAAAACTTTTTTCATGCCACATCAAAAAATCTTTTCTAATATCTTCTAAAATCTTCTTTTGTGAAACTGTAAAATTATATTGTGTTAATTCCATTGTTCTATTTTTCCTAAATTATCGAGTATCAGTTTTTTTACTTGATCTTTTGGCAGAATTGTATCATCAAGATGATCTGAGACCACTTTAAAAATAAAAATATCCTCTTCTTTAAGATAGTTATGAGAAATTGCTAAAAAATGCTCCCCCTCCATATCATAAAGAATTGTTCCTTTCCCTGAATCAATTTGTGGTAAAGCTACTGTTTGTAGCATAATAGTCTCTATCCCAACTAAAGTTCTGTTTGTACAAAATAACTCACCAATTGCAATATTTTTATCACTAGATCCTGCAATTCCAAGATTGATAGCTTTTGAAATATCAAAATAGGTATAGATATACTCTAAATTCTTTTTTGTATTTGCTTCCCCTATCCCACCAACAACAACAATTAATTTT
>CALMBI010000241.1 GCA_937860115.1 uncultured Arcobacter sp.
ATCTTTAGTTCCATTATAGATAGTTTCAAATTCATTTTTTTGTTTAAACAATCTATTTGTAGCCTCTTTAAGATTAGTAATATCACTTATAACGTAAAGTATATTGTCACTATTTTTCATTTTTTCACCTGAAAATTTTGCCCAAGTGAGTGAACCATCTTTTCTTCGTAGCTGATAATCGATATCGACTGATTTATTATCATTTACTTTATCAAAAGCGATCTGTCCAAATTTAGTATAAAACTCCTCATTGATATGGATACAAAGAGAATTTTTCCCCACTAATTCTGATCTTTTGTATTGTAAAATATCACAAAAAGTTGGATTAACATCGAGGATTTTTCGAGTATTATCAACTATCAAAATCCCAAATGCTCTTGTATTATAGAAGTTTTCAAAATAATTCTTTTGTTCTTCTAACTCTTTTGTAGTAACACTTACAAGATGTGAAAGTGCCTCAGTTGTATCATCAGTTATAGTGTATTCATTTTTTAAGTTCAGATCTGTTTTTGTGATCTTGTCTGCTTCACTGAGTGCTAAGATTGTCATAGTTTGATTGAGAAGTGCTTTATGGTTATTTTTTGTAAAAAACTCCCCATAGGTAAAAAATCCAGCAGTTGGTGCAATAGATGCAAAAGACTCTATCTCATGATATATCTCATCTGGCATAAATCTTCTTCTTGCCATACATGAAAATACAAACAAAGATTCAATCGGGATATCCAACATCTTTTTTATTTGTGTAAAAGAGCTATTTAAAATATGTTCACTATTGCCATACCCAAATCTAACAATGTCACCTATTTTAAGATTTCCTGCAAACGTGAGAGAGCCATCACCATTGTTTACTAAAACAGATCTTGCGATCTCTATCCCATCACGTTCTACAATAAGTGGAAACACAATCCCAATCATAGGGAGTTTTTTAGCTATATCATCCCCTAAATAATATGCGTATGTATCATAAGCTGACCTACTATCTATCGTATAAACCCTATTCGATTCTACTTTTGTAATAGTAAGATGTTTCCCAACAGGTCCCCAATTCAAACTATAATCTGTATAGATATTGAGTTTATCAGAATTTAACGCTACTCCAACAATCCCTTTACTCACTACTTTTTCTTTTGTAAAAACAAATGTTTGACTAAAAGTTGCATTATCTCCACTCATCCCACCTGCTACTTTTACATTTTTTGCAACACTATCGATCCCTTGCAAAAACTCTTCACCATTTCCATTCAATCCATCAATAAAAGCTATAATAAGTTTAGTATCTTCTAAAACAATCTCGTTTGCTAATTTTTGTCCACTTTCAAAACTATCTTCAAACTGATCTGTGATATAAGTTTGCAATGTTGTACTTTCAAATATTGTAAAACTGATCACTGTAGTCAAAGTAGTAACACTTGAAGCTAATATCTCCCCATCTGTAGTTGTTCCTATAAGAGAAGAGAGTGGAAAATGAGTTTGAAAATATGACACAAAATCATTTAAGAATATAAGATTATTTTGCGCACTAAAAACTTGAATCAATAATTTTTTAGAATCAATAATTTTGTGACTATGCACAAAATTCTGAAGCTCTTCAAAAGTGGTAAAGTAGGTATTAAGTGTGGTCATCTAAAAGCGTTTTCCTAACTTGATTTGTTATGATTACAATCTTACACTTTTAGACTGATATTTAGCTTTTTAGTAGAGAGATTAAAATCGATAAT
>CALMBI010000242.1 GCA_937860115.1 uncultured Arcobacter sp.
AAAAGATTCAAAAAAGTTTCAATAGTGATGTTACTATGATGATAAATAGTCAAGTAAAGGATGATTTTTTAAATCAATTAGAGGTTGATTTTACTATTATACTTACAACATTATACTTTTTTCTTGGTTCAATTTTTTATTTTATATATAATCAAATTGCAACAAAAAGAAGATTAGAAGAGAAAAATAAAGAACTTGAAGATAGCTTGAAATTGGTTGATAAATATGTGATTCTTTCAACAACAGATACAATAGGGATTATCCAAAATGTTAGTAGTGCGTTTTGTGATCTTACAGAATTTACAAAAGATGAACTTATTGGCAATACATTTAAATTGATACGTGATCCTGATATGCCAAAAGAGTATTTTGAGGAGATGTGGAAAACGTTGCATCAAGATCAAATTTGGACTGGAACTATAGCAGATAGAACCAAAGATGGTAAGAAGCGTTGGATCAAAACTAATATAGAACCAATCTACGATAAGTCAGGGATAAAAATAGGGTATCAAAATATTGCAGTTGATATCACAGATTCTAAAAAACTGAAAAAAGTGAATAAAACACTCAAAAAGAAAATCAAAAAAGCTGTGAAAACAAATATAGCACAGTATAAGAAAATTCAAGAGGAACATCTACAAAATATCAAATTAAGTTCAATCGGAGCACTCGCTGCTGGAATCACGCATGAGATCAATACGCCACTTACTTATATGAAGGGTAATTTTGAGATGATGAAATATGATATTTTGGATCTTGAAAATAATGAAAAATTAAAAGAAAATTTGTTAGATAATCATAAGAGAATTTATGATGGAATCATTAGAATCGCAACTATTATTGAAGCAATGAGAGAATTAGCATCAGGTACAAAAGATGATATGAAGGTGAAAACAAATCTCTATAGCTCTTTGATGACATCATTAACAATGCTTCATAATAAAGCAAAACAAGTATCAAGAATCTATCTTAATGGGAAACTATTCGATATTAGTATGATCGATCAAGAGCATAAAAACATTGAAATATTTGTTCATAAACAAAGGTTAGAGCAAGTATGGATGGTGATAATTAATAATGCACTAGACGAACTTGTTAATATTGATGATTATGAAGATAGAAAAATCACTATAGATTGTCAAGAAGA
>CALMBI010000243.1 GCA_937860115.1 uncultured Arcobacter sp.
TCATATTTGTATTTGCAGCGGGACAAAGGAGTTTCATCCTTGGATATGCTAAAGCAGTTTGAAGAAGAAGATTATCAGCTATTCCATTGCTTAGTTTATTTATCGTATTTGCAGTTGCAGGTACTAGAATAAATATATCCGCCCATTTTCCAATAGCAATATGATTATTAATAGAGTTTTTATCCCAGTTTTCAGTGCTTTCATCTAAAATACTTTGCTGTGAAATCGTCTCAAATGTAAGTGGTGTAATAAACTTTTTAGCCCCATCAGTCATAATTACTTTAACATTCGCCCCTGCTTTTATATAAAGCCTTATAAGTTCTAATGACTTATAAATAGCAATCGAACCTGTTACCCCAACTAGGATATTTTTGTTTTTTAGTAACATTATTTTGTCCCGAAGAATTTATAGAAAAACTTAGCGATACTTTTTTGAGGAGTTCGGCTAAGGACTAAATCTCCACTTTGTGGGTCTTTTGTGACAGTAGTTCCTGCTGCTATCATCACATCATCAGGTATTGTTACAGGAGCTACAAGTTGTGTATCACTTCCTACAAAAACATTTTTCCCGATAACTGTTTGGTATTTTTTCTTCCCATCGTAGTTACAAGTGATAGTTCCAGCTCCTATGTTTGAGCCTTCATCAATAGTACAATCTCCAAGATAACTCAAATGCCCAGCTTTTACCCCTGTAAGTCTCCCTTTTTTTACCTCTACAAAGTTTCCTACATGAGTATTTAAGAGGTGACTATCTGGTCTTATTCTTGCCATTGGTCCGATATCACTATTTTCTATCACACTATTTTCAACAACACTATTTGCTTTGATATGGCTACTTATTATTTTACTTTTCCCAAGAAGTGTAACACCATTTTCTAAGATACTCTCCCCTTCTATTTCCACACCACTTTCGATATAGATAGTATCTGGCAATCGCATAATCACACCATTTGCCATAAATCGCTCTTTTATCCTATTTTGGTGGAGTACTTCTGCATTTGCTAGGTCAATTTTAGAATTGACCCCTTTGAAATTCTCTTCACTTACAATTACAGGTTTGACCTCTATTTTTTGCTCTATCGCCATCTCTACAAGGTCAGTGATATAGTATTCTTTTTGATTGTTATTGTTTGTTAGTTTTGGAAGATTTGCTAGTAAAAACTGAGTATCAAAACAGTAAATTCCAGCATTTGCGATATTTATAGCAAGTTCAGTTTCATTGCAATCTTTTTGCTCCACTATTTTTTTAACAGCTCCATTTTCAATCACAACCCTTCCATAACCCATGGCACTTGGAAGTTCAAGTACCGACATAGTAAGCTTATTATCGCTTATCAATGCTTCAAGCTCTGTTGCTTCCACAAGCGGCATATCACCATTAAGCACCAATGCTTTAGAGTGTTTTGGTGCTATTCCCATCACTGCCCCACCAGTCCCTGGGAAATTTAGGTGGTCTTGAATATGGTAGTTTATGCCACCAAAGTATTTATCCATTGCACTTTGTACAAGTTCTGCTTGATGGTATAAAACCACAGTAATATCATCACTTAATTTTTTAGCTTCAGCAATAGAGTAATACAACATCTCAAAACCTGAGATTTTGTGAAGCACTTTTGGTAGTGTTGATTTCATTCGTGTACCTTGTCCCGCAGCAAGAATGATGATAGAAATATTTGTTTTCATTGTGTGACCTAATATAGAAATATGTTTTGATTTTATAGTTAAATTTTAGCTAAAAGAGTCTTAAAATGGCGGACGATATAGGATTCGAACCTATGGTGCCGTGAAGCACACCACCTTTCCAAGATGGCAGATTAAACCGCTCTCACAATCGTCCAAAAGAGAATCGAGATTATACTCATTTTTTTATTAAGAGGAGTTCTTTTATAACCTCATCGATCAAATCATTCCAAATCCCAAGTTTTTTTTTGCCTAAAGATTTTCATTGTTGGATACCAAGGAGAATCATCTCTCTCTTATAGCCATCTCCATTCACTATTTTGAGAAAGTAGTAAAAATGTTTTTTTACCCATCGCACCACTAAAATGTGCTAATGCACTATCTATTGTGATAACAAGATCTAGATGTTCCAAAACCTCCCCACTATCATGAAAATCATTTATATCTTTACTACAATCAAAAAGATTCTGATACTGATCGATTATTTTGAGAAGATCTTTATTCTCTCCAATTTGCAATGAGTAAAACTCAATATCACAAAGAGTAAAAAACATTTTAAAAATCTCTAAGGGGATAGAACGATAGGTGTCGTTTTTATGTTCCCTATTCCCTTGATATGCAAAACCAACTTTAAGATTTTTTGTTTTTTGAACAATATCAGATAACATTTTAGATTTTTTGTTTACTTTTAAATAAGGTATTTTATTTGGTATTTGCTCCAAAGTAGTTTTAAATATCCTTGGCATAGAGAGTAGTGAAACGACAAAATCAACATCATACAAAATAGCATTGTTAGTAACCACTTCTATCCCATCTATGAGTTCAAATACACGAATCAATTCACTTCTTACAGCGACATAGATCTTTTTTGGTTTTTGATTTTTAATAAGATCAATATAGCGGATAAACTGGATATTATCCCCAAAACCTTGTTCTTCTTGGATTAGTAATGTTTTACCTTTAATATCCTCTCTATTATAAATGGTAAATCATAAGTGAGTCTTTTGAGTGGATTACTCGCTTCAAAACGGCTTTCATAATGCTCCCAACCATTTATAAAATCACCATTACGAAGCTCTATAAGTGAGATCGCAAAAATACTATCACTATAGTCATGTTTATACTCTAGCGTTTTTGTAAAATAATAATATGCTTTTTGATACTCCATAAGATGATTATATACCAAACCTTTACCATGATACGCTTTATAGTAAGTGGGATCTAAAGCTATAACTTTATCAAAATAGTGTATCGATTCTTCATACTCTTCGATCGCACTAAAAGTATTTCCAAGATTATAATAGATATCTACATCATCTATTTGAGAGATCTCTAAAGCTTTTTTAAAACACTGTATAGTTTTGTGATACTCTTTTATTTTTTTATAGGCTATTGCTAGATTTGAATATGCAGAGATATAATTGTCATCTAATGAAATGGCTTTTTTAAAATACTCAATCGCATTATAAAACTCTTCTAGATGGAGATAAACTACCCCAAGATTAAAATAGATTTTTTTATTTTTTGGTTCGAATAGCAACGCTTTTTTGTATAAATTAGTAGCCCCCTTTATACTCTTTATCCGCCACATATTTTGCTGCTGTTGAAACAAGTTCTAAAAAATTCATAACTCATCTTTACTAAAGATCTCTTGCAATCTTTTTTTATCAATTGTATGTGTGCCATTCATATAGATATTTTCTTCAAGTTCTTTAATAAATGGTTTTAATTCGATCATTTGAGAATAAGGCAACAACACATCATAAAGTTCTTTATCACTTTTTGTTTTTTTGATTTGTTGCTCAATTGGACCCTCTTGTTTATTTTTTTGTTGTGGTTTTTTCAATCTCAATCGAAAATAAGTACCAAGTGATCCCAAAATAATTCCCACTATCCCATACAGATATTTTTCAATCAAATCTGCACTATTTTCAACCTCGATCACTTTTGGTTGTGCTTCTTCTAATACCTTTGCTTGTGTTTTTTTCTTTCCACTTACTTTGATATGAAATGATGTTGTATTGATATCAACCTCTTTTTTTGTCTCTTTATTGAAATATTTAAAAGGGATCGATGGGATATCAAAATCTTTATCACTAATGATGGAAATTTTTTGTGTAAACACTCCACCATAAACTCCGTTTTCTAATCCACTTTTTATCTCAGGTTTTGATGCATAAACGACTTGATTTGGAAGCTCAAGTTTAAACTCTTCTATATCATCAATATTTCCTGATCCTTCGATTGTAAGTGTCAAATTGATCGGTTCATTGATTTGGGTTTCTTTTTTATCTATCTCCGCTTTTATTTTATAAGATCCTTGCACACTAAGACCTGGTAAAAGAGGTTTTACTTTGATTGTTTTATCATTGGAAAAAACTCTCATTTGTTTTGGATCAAAACTACCAAAATTTTTTAGAGCTACTGTTATTAGTTGATTGCCAAGTTTTAAATCTCCACTTTTTTGAGGAAAAATCAAAAAACTATTTCTATACACCATATATCCATTCTCTTCTTTTGGCTCATCATTTTTGAGTTCTTTTACCCAAAAATTATTTGGTTTAAATGGTTGTAGTTTTGCATCAAGAAGGTTTATCCCAGTTTTATATTTAAATACTATAGAAGCGATGATCGTTTCACCAACATACACATCATTTTTATTGGTTTCTAAAAGAAGTACAACATCATCTTTTGCAGATGAGATTTGTGGCTGGGTTTCTTTAATACGAATTGGCTTTGTGAGTATATTTTTCCCATCTACTTTAATTTTAAATGATGGTATATCGATTGTGCCACTTGGTACAAATGTATAATTTACCATTTTTCCTCTCGTTGTTTTCCCATTGACTATAAAGATCTGCTCACTTGTACTTGTACCAACTACTGGAAATCCATTTATATCTTTAAGATTTGGGAACTCTATATCTTCACCATTTGCTTTTAACTGAATAGTTACAGGATCACCCTTGTAAAAAAACTTTTTATCGACCGCTGCAGTTGCATTTGCAAACAACTCTACACCAAATAGTATAAGAAATAAAATTTTACCAAGGTTTGATATTTTGAGCATTTTTTTCTCCATTTTTAGTAAGTGGGACAACAAGTGTTTTGATATCTCTATTTTCAAGCATTCCAGACCATTTTTTCTCTTCTAAATCAGATAGCTCTGCTGCTTTTCTTTGTTGTGCTTGTTTTTTATCTTGTTTTGTTTTTTCATCTTTTTGCATTTTTTTATCGTCATTTACTTGTTCATTTTTTTGTTTTTGATCATTTTTCATTGAACTATTATTGTCATTTTGTTGATCGTTTTTCTTTTGTTCTTGATCTTTTTGATCTTTATTTTCTTGTTGTTTTTTCTTTTTTAAAAGATCAAGATTATATAAAGTATCTTTATCATTTTTGATTTGAAGTGCCTTTTCATAAGCTTTTATCGCTTTATCTATTTGATCAAGCTTTGCATAACTATTTCCACTATTATGCAATCTTTTGTATTCCAATTCTTTATTGGTAGTTTTTATTTTTTGATACGAATCTAGTGCTTTTTGATAATTCTTTTCTTTATAGTAGAGATTTCCTAGATTATAATTTACCTCATCACTTTTATCTTTTATTTGCTTATAATTGTAGATCGCTTCATTGTATCTTTTCTCTTTTTCAAAACTATTTGCTTTGTATTGATAATAATAATCAAATACTCCCCCAAAAAGTGCATTATAAAAGAAAAAAAGCCCTAATACTATCTTCATCATCTTCTCCTAAATCCACTAATAGCAACCATAAAAAATAGAAGCCCTAAAGTTAAAGGGATATAAAACAGCTCTTCATTATCTTCTATCACAACATCCCCTATTTTTCTCACTTCTGATTTATCTTTAATAGATTCTAACAACTGATTAATATCATCATTTTGTGGTGAATACTCCAAATAAGCTCCCCCTGTTTCAAAAGCAAGTTGTTTAATATTTTCATTGAGCTTTGTGATCACAATATTCCCATCACTATCTTTTAAAAGATCCCCTTTTTCTTCTATTGGACTCCCTTTTTTTGTCCCTATTGCATAGATGAAGATTTTTATTTTGTTTTGTTTAGCAAATTCAATCTCATCACTAAAACTATCTTGATCACAGCCATCAGTAAAAATGAGCAATGATTTATCTTTTGTGTCATTGAGTAGTTGCGCAGTAGCTTTTAGTGCTTCAAGAGGTAAAGATCCTGTAACACTAATAGATGCTAAACTCAAATTATCAACAAGATATTTCAATGTCGTATAATCACTCGTAACAGGAGCTATCAAAAATCCTTTACTACTAAAAGCAACCGCCCCTATTTTTTCATTTTTCATATTTGTTAAAAGCTGATAAAATTTATTTTTTGCAAACAAAAATCTATTTGGATAAAGATCATTTGCCATCATAGATTTTGAGATATCAAAAGCTACAACCATTGAAACAGAACTTTGTGAAACTACAATAGGTTTATTTGGGATTATTGGCCTTGCAAGGGCGATCACTAAAAAGAAAAAACTCGCTCCAAGTAAAATAAAATTGAGTCTGTTTTGATTTTGCCCAATGATGATTTTTTTGAGCATCTTTTTTGAAAAAAACTCTTCGTAGTTTTTGTGTCTCCCTTTGATAAAAAATAAGCCAACAAAAAGTAAAAGGACCAAAAAGCCATAAGGATTATAAAAACTCATGAATTTTTCCTATTGATAAATAATAATAAAAACAACAATCCAATTGCTATATCTAAAGGGTATTGATAGAGGTATGTTTTTTTCACAAGTTGATCTGTTTTGATTTTGCTCTTTTCTAAGGTATCGATCTCATTATAGATCTTTTTGAGTTCCTCTTTGGTAGTTGCTTGATAAAACTTCCCTTTTGTTGCAGATGCTATCTCTTTTAAACTATTTGGATCAAAATCACCAACACCCCCTACACCAATAGTGTAAACACGAATCCCATATTTTTTTGCAACACTAATTGCTACATCTATTGGAATCGTATTAGCATTATCTATCCCGTCTGTTAAAAGTATCGCTATCTTATTTCTCGATATGCTCTCTTTAAAAAGATTACTACTTAAATACAAAGCTTCATAGAGTGCGGTTTTATTTTGACCAGCTATACCAACTTCTAAAATATTTAATAGATAAGTAAACGTATTTTTATCATATGTAAGTGGTACCGCAACATACGCAAAATCTGCAAATATACTAAGAGCTAATCTATCGGTTGCTCTTTTTTGTATAAAGTCACTTAGTATCTCTTTGGTAATACTAAATTTGTCGTTTTGCACCATACTTCCACTTGCATCAACAATTAAAGAGATCTCATAACCATCTCTTTCATTGTTAAACATATCATCTTTTTTAATTGGGTTTGCTAAAGCGATCACTAAAAAGAAAAAGACCAAAAATCGTAAAACTTTGAGGATATATCCTTGGTTTTTTGTTGCAGTTTGCAACATAGCCATATTTGAAAAATAGAGACTTTGTGACTTTTCTTTACAAAAATAGGTACAGATTGGATAGAGAAATAAAAGCAACAATAGATAAGGATAAAGAAATGTAAGACCGTATAGACTCATCGTATTCTCACTTTAATATAATCTTTCATTTGCTCTTTGAGATCTTTATCTAGTTTTGGGACCTCTTTTTTGTATTTGAATCGTTCTAGTTGTTTTAAAATTTTTAAAAATTCGTCTTTAAAATGTTCTTCAACAGTGATATATCCATGATATGTAAATTGGTATGCAAGTTGTTTATCGCTTAGACTATCAAAATCCAATAGTTGTAAAAGTTCTTTTGAAATCCTTTTTTTATCTTTTTTTAGATTACGTTTGAAGAATCGATAAAGAAAATAACCAAATAGACCAATCAATATAATAATAATTCCAAATAAAATAGTTTCAATAACCCCACTATTTATAAGATCAATATTTGGCTTAATATCTTTTAATTCTTCCATTATTATCTTTCTTTCACCAATTGAAAAAGTTTTCCAACAACATCGTCATCCGTATAGATTTTTTTATATCTAACTTTATGTTTATGAAAAAGGGCATAGAGATTTTGATCATGTATTTTTAAAAGCTCTTCATATTTTTTTATACTTCCCTCATCTAAAAACAGATTTTCACTCTTTAAAGAAGAGGTATCTTTGATATAAAAATCACCAAGCAATTTGATATCCTCTTCCAATCTATCCCTTACAATCACTCCATATACTTGGTGTTTTGCACTCAAAAATCGTATACTTGGTAACTCTAAAAAATCCCCTATTAAAAATATGAGCGATTTTTGTTTGATGTGTTCTAGCAAATAAGCCTCTAAATTTTTGAAATTGATCTTCTTACCAAGGGATTTTAACTTATTTGCTATCTTTATGTCTCTTTCAATAATCATTTTTCTTTTAGAAAAAAAGTTTACCTCCTCTACTCTATCGCTAAAAAATAGTGTACTTACCATATCTTTTTTTCCAAGAGCAGCAAATGAAAGGTGTGCTAACACTTCGCTCATTGTATCTTTTTTGGCTCTCATACTTCCAAAATAGATCCCACCACTCACCAAATACACAAAAACAAAATTAAGCCGCTTATCCTCACTAAAAATGTTGACCGTTGGATTACCTGTACGTGCAGTCACTTTCCAATTAAGATGTCTAATATCATCGCTTGTATTATATTCTCTTAGTTCTCTAAAATCTAATCCATTTCCACTAAAAATAGAGCTATGTTCACCACTTAAGTGTGAAAATATACTCTGTTTTGTGGTAAGCTGTAGGTTATTTTGGTACAACTTATTTGTAAAAGTTTTATCCATTGATATCCACTAAGGCTTTGGAAGTTTCTCTATAATTTTTTGGATAATATCATCTGCTGTGATATTATTTGCTATTG
>CALMBI010000244.1 GCA_937860115.1 uncultured Arcobacter sp.
TTATACGAAACAAAAAGCACTCAAAAGTGAAGCACTTGATCCTCTTTTAGAAACTATTGTGAAATCACATAAAGATATCGTTGCTGCTTATTTTAATAGTTATGATGATATGAATAGACTCTACCCTTATATTGATAAAGTATATGAACAATATGGGGAACATATCCATATGGAGGATTATAATTTTTATTTTTTAGCAGATAAAAAACACAATCCTAAAAAAGAGCCTGTTTGGACAGAAGCGTATCTTGATCCTGCTGGAAATAGTTGGATGGTTTCGTGTGTCGTACCAATTTATAATCAAGAGAAACTTGAGGGGGTAAGTGGACTTGATATCACTATTGATGCTCTTACTAAAGAGCTTTTGGATAAAAAACTCCCTTATGATACTAAGATGTTTCTTGTAGATACACAAGGGGTTATTTTGGCGATGCCAAAAACTATTGAGGTTTATTTTGGACTTAAAGAACTAAAAGATCATCGATATGACAAAGCGATTGTTGATACAGTAACAAAGCCAGATCAGTTTAATATAAATAAAAACAACACACCATTTGCAAAACACTTTAGATCACTGATTGAAACAAATGCATCACAAGGGGAACTTGATATAGAAGATGATGCTCTTCTTACTTTTAATCAAATTATCCCTCAAACTAATTGGCATTTGATGCTTGTTGTCGATAAAAATAAAGTGTTTGAATCAACCTATAATCTTGATCTACTGTATACAACTATTGGATTTTTACTTTTAGCATTTATGATTCTTTTTTATATTGTGTTTTTTTATTTTTTAAAAAAAAGATCACAAGCACTTGCTAAGGAGATCACATATCCTATTGAAGTACTCTCCTTGGAGACTTCAAATGTTGGATTGGTTGCTCAAAAACCAATGCTTATTGAGAGTGATATCAAGGAGTTGGATATCTTAAATGAAAACTTTTCTAAGATGATGTTGGAACTTGATGAAAGAACGCAACTTCTTTTAAAACAATCGAAAAATGCAGCACTTGGAGAGATGATGGACGCAATAGCACATCAATGGAAGCAACCTCTTTCTGTTATCTCTGTTGGGGTGAGTGAATTAGAACTCCAAACTATATTGCATGGAACTGTTCCAAAACAAGATCTTACTCATACAACAGCTATGATCAAAACAAAGATAAATCATTTGATAGAAACAATCGATGAGTTTAGAAAATTTTTTAGACACGATACACCAAAAGAGCTTGCAAATATAGAATCGATTATTAATTCAGTGATCTCTTTAGAAAAAGAGGCTATCGATAAATCAAATATCTCTATCATTACAGAATCAAATGGCAATGCAGAGTATAGTTTGATAGTAGCTGAGTTTAAACATGTTTTTATTAATATGTTTAGTAATTCACTCTATGCATTTGATGAAACTGCATCACAAGAAAAAATTATCAAAATCACGATCGACAATAAACCAAACCAAATAGAGATCAGATGGTTAGATAGTGCAGGTGGGATCCCTAATGAGTTTTTGGAGCAAGTATTTTTAGCAAACAAAACTACAAAAGGCTCAAAAGGAACTGGTGTAGGACTCTATCTTTCTACTCAAATCATAGAGAAAATTGGTGGAAAATTGAGTGTAGAAAATGTGGAATGGAAATACAATGGTAACTCTTATAAAGGGGCTTTATTTTTGATT
>CALMBI010000245.1 GCA_937860115.1 uncultured Arcobacter sp.
TAAAAATATAGTTTTTGAACAATCCCATCAACTGGTGAAACAATAGCTTGTCTTTGATTTCTATCTTGGTCTGCTTGACTCATTTGCTCTAATGTGTTAATCCTTACTTTCACTTCAGCATATTCATTTAAAAGTTTAGATTTAAGTTCAGATTTTACAGCTTTTACTTTCCCCATCGCTTCATTTATCTCTTCAGTTACAATAGGGATATTTGTATCGATATCAGTTATTTTTGTAACCAATGTTTGCTTAAGTTGTAACTCTTTTAGATACTCTTGTTTTGAAACAACTTGCTTTTTATAAAGTTTGTCTAATATCTTCATATTTTCATTTGAAAGTTTGAGTTCAAGCTCTAAGCTCTATTTTTTTGATTCGAGATCTTTCTGCTTCAAAATTTTTTGTTGCAATTAATCCTCTGCTATAGAGATTTTTTGTTTCGTTGAGCGTTTATTTTCATCAAATATTAATCGCTCATTTAAAACTATATCAGGAACAGCTGATTCTATATAGCTTGGAAAACTCACACTATCTTTAAAATCTATCTCTCTTAATAATCTTATCTCTTTTGCTTTGAGTGATTTGAGTTCTATATCTTTTGATTTATAATCTGCATCAAAAGAGGCTTGAGAGAGTTCATAAATAACATCACCAGCCTTTACATGATCCCCCTCTTTTACTAAAATTTTTGAAACGATTCCACCTTCGAGGTGTTGTAAGATTTTTGTTTGCCCAGAGGGAACAACTTTTCCATCTCCCCTTACAACCTCATCAAGTTCACTAAATGATGCCCATAACATAAAAGCCACAAACAATAGCATGATAGGGACAACTGCGTAACGATAATTCCACTCTTCATCTTCAAATAATCTGTTCATATCTTATTTTTTTCCTTGTAGTGCTGCTAATATTTTATCTTTTGGACCATCTGCAACTATTTTACCTTCGGCTAAAATAATCACTCGATCAACTAGATCAAGCGCTGTAAATCTGTGTGTGATAACGATAAGCGTTTTTTCTTCTATGATCTCTTTCATTT
>CALMBI010000246.1 GCA_937860115.1 uncultured Arcobacter sp.
GCTAAATCTTTTGCATAGGTTGGTGTTCCTACTTGGTCAAATATGACACCAAGAGATTCTTTCTCTTTTCCAAGACGAAGCATTGTTTTTACAAAGTTTGCACCGTAATAAGAATATACCCAAGAGGTTCTTATGATGATAGAATTATGAGGATTGATTTTAATAAGTTCATTTTCACCATCAAGTTTGGTTTTACCATAAACTGATTGTGGGTTTGTTTGGAACTCTTCACAGTATGGTTTATAAGCCTTACCATCAAATACATAATCTGTTGAGATATGGATAAGTTTTATATTAAATTCAAGTGAGAGTTTTGCTAGTTTTTTTACTGCTTTTCTATTTATAAGGTCTGCATTGTGTTCATCTGACTCTGCTTTATCAACTGCTGTGTATGCAGCACAGTTGATGATGGTATTGATATTATTTAAAAGTATAAAGTTTTTTATAGCCTCTTCATTTGTGATATCTAAAGTTTCTCTGTCTGTGAAGGAAAAATTATATGGATAGTTTGAAGAAAGTTCTCTTATCTCACTTCCTACTTGTCCATTTGCACCTGTTACTAAGATATTGACATTTGAAGTTTCTTTTGATACAATCTCTTTACAAATCGCCATCGTGCGCTCCCCCTTCTTCTTGAAGTGGGGTAACAATCAACTTTAATAACTTATCTTGTAGTTTTATGAAGTCATTTTTTGATATTTTCCCATCTTTGTATTTTGCTCGCTTGATATCAAAAAGCTTTAACTGACTTAGAATTGCAAAGCTTTTTTTATCTTTTTTATACTCAAATTCAAAATGAAATTGAGTATTTTTTGCCTTTGAAGTAAGTGGAATACCTAAAAAAACTTGATTATTAAATTTTTTATAAACAAGAACAGGTCTTAAAAAGTCTTCACCTTTATCATCTTGTTCAAATCCAATATTTATTCCAATCGTCATAAATACTATTTCATATTGACTAAAACCAATTATGTTATTTTTATTATGGATATTTTTCTTTTTAGAGTTCCACAAATCAAAATTCTTATTCATAATAATCCACTCCAAACTCAAACAGATCATCTGTATCTTTTAAAAGTGGTTGTTTTGTGTCTTTAGCTGATAGGTTTAGTTCATTGTGATTTAGTATCCAGTTAATATTTAAAGAGGGGTCATTAAATGCTATCCCTCTATCATTTTGCGGGCTATAGTAATTATCTACTTTATAAGCAAAGATAGTATCATCTTCAAGAACTACAAATCCATGAGCAAATCCTCTTGGGACTAAAAGTTGCTTTTTATTATCACCACTTAGTTCAACTGCTACATGTTCTCCAAATGTTGGAGAGTTTTTTCGTATATCAACAGCGACATCAAGAACTCTTCCTTGTATCA
>CALMBI010000247.1 GCA_937860115.1 uncultured Arcobacter sp.
TTGTTTCAAGATTAATAGCACTTGCATCATTTGTTCCAAGTGTTAATGTTCCATTTTCTCCATTCTTAACAACATAATCATTTCTTATTGTGTCAATCTGTGCTTTTGTGTAAAAGTTATCAGCAAAATTACTTATCTTATCTGATGTCCATAATACTGTTGTACTTGCTGATGATGAATCATTTACAGTACAACCATCAACACTTTCAACATCTATTGAGTATTTTGTTGCTAATTCTACCCAAGCACTACCATTGTATTGTTCCCAGTATTTATTTGTGTTATTCCATCTCTTCATTCCACTAACTGGATTTGAAACAGTTACACCATCAAATTGTTTTGCAACATCTAAATCCCTATCTTTTAAATCTGATAGGAAATCAGAATAATTACTTGTTAATAAAGGATTATTCCAATTTGCCATTATTATTCCTTTTAAATTTTATGTAATTTTATCATAAATTAATAGCCTTTGACTGACCAGCTAAAGCCACCACTTGCTCTTACACCAGTAGTTGTATATAACAACACTTTAAACTCTGTTGGATTTGGTGCATCTACAAAATCATATATTGCTATAAGTGGTGTTGTTCCACTAGGTGTTACATTGATTGATGTTATATCAACAAAAGGCTTATTAAATAATACAGTAGTTCCACCAACATCAGTATTAATAGCAGTTCCAGTTCCTCCATCACTAATTATTTTAGCATCTAATCTTAGTTTGAAATTTTGTACTTCTATAAGCGTATCAGTATCACAAGTAAATACATATTTAACTTTTACATATTGAATATTAGTAATAAATATTTGTGAACTATTCAATGGTGCATCTGTATATGTAATACCATCTAATGATGTGCTTATTTGTCTTGTAAAGCTATAAGCACCAACTCCAAACTTATTTATTATTGGGTCATTTAAAGTTATGTTTGTTGATCCTAAAACAGCTCCATAGTCAAATATTTCTTCATACTCTGATGTTCCATTTGATGGAGTTAGCCATAATGGAAATAATCCATCAATTTGTTCTTGTGGTGTATCCCATAAATTATTTATGAAGTGATCTTCTATTGTAATGCTATTATCAACTGGTAAAACCATTCTTCCATTTTGACCTACTTTTATGTTTGTTGTCGTTGCATTTGAGTAGCTACTATCCCATTCAGCATTTAGTATAAAATCTGGAGGTTGTGCAACACTTGTAGTAACACCTTTATATATCCCCTCATTTCCAGCTGTATCTATTGGTGTAATCCAATAAGTAAATGTTCCAGCTTCTCTTTCAAATATAGCACTAAAGCTTCCCTTTCTAATACCTATTTCTACTGATGTTTCATAAACATCCCCTTTTGATATTCTAAAGTGCTCAATAGGTAAAGTTCCATCTGTGTATTGCCATTTTATCAATACATTATTATCAACCACATCTGTACTTATGTATGTAACTTCTCCCTCATTTATAGTAACAGATACACTGTTTTGTGATGATACATTTCCAAGTACATCAACAGTTTCAACATAGAAAGTTTTAGTTAAATCCCAAAATATAGGAATGCTCCAAGATGATGAACCTGATAGTGTATTAACAACTTTATCATCATAATAGATAACATTATTAGCTATTTTAAATGATTTTTTGTTTGGCTCAATAGTTAATGTCAAGTCTTTTCCTTTTAGTACTTGTGTTACTGTTGGCGATAGTGGTGCTAATGGTGTAAATGCAACTTGTCTTGATGTACCTAAATTTCCAGCAACATCTCTTGGTGTTATTGTAAATGTTATAGCACTTGTTCCATTTGGCACAAAGTTATAGTATTTAGTTGTTATGTATTTCAATTCACTTCCATACTCAATCTTATAATCTTTTATTTCAAATGTTCCTTTTGTTGATTCAAAGGTTAATAAACAATCATAATCTCTTGAAGATACATTTAAACTATAAACATCAGCAAAAGAAATAGTGTAAGTATATGAAGAGTATCCAGTTTCATTACCAGCCCAGTCAATAGCATTAACATCTAAAGAATAGCTTGATGCAGTTGTTATAGGAGTAAAATATTTAGTATCTTTTGTTGATATAACATTCCCATTGTATTTAATTATGTACTCTTTTATTCCAAGTGTTCCATTGAAAGGACAAGTCCATATAAATTCTATTCCAGATTTCTCTGATGCTGATGCTGAAACGATTGGAGCTTGTGGTTCTAATACTGTTACATCATAATAATATTCAGCTTCATTTCCAGCTATATCAACAGCTTTTGCATATATTCTTCTAACACCTAACCAATCAACATCAAAAGATACTCTTGTTGTAGATGATTTAAAAGTTTTTGCACCATCTCTAAATATATACTCTTTGATAGGATATGAATTATTTATGCAATCAAAGGTTAAAGTACATACATTTGTGTTGAATGTTGCCTCAAAGTTTTCAAGTGTTGCTACTGTGAACTCAATATTAACATCTGTCTTAACACTCTCATTTCCGCTTAAATCTTTAGCTACAACAGAGTATTTAACAACTCCTATGTCGTGATGTTTTGCTGGTGCTATGTATAAGTTTTTAGTTGAATTACCAATATACACATCAGTATCATAAACATCAAAGTGTGCAAAATCAAAAGGCTTGTCATAGTCCCAATTAAGAAATAAATTACCATCAGATACATATCCAGTCAAATTAGAAACTGGTTCTACTTCAGATAGACCAATAGATACTGATGATATATCACTTTCAACATTTGATGTATCAACTGCAACAACACTAAATGTTACAGCTTCTGTTGATGGTATCATTTGAGTTTCATAAACAAATGCCTTAGTATTTCCTAGCAGTTCACTCCCTTTATAAATTCTAAACTCTTTAAAGTCCAATGGAGGATTATCGTAAGTCCAAGATAAATAGAATCTATTTCCGCTTTCACTTCCACCTAAATCCTCAACTGGATTTGGTTTAGCTAATTTGCCTAAGAATGTGTATTCTGTTTCTACTTCATTAACCTTTATAAAATAAGAAGTACCATCTTTTAATTTGTGAATATTGAAAGTGTTTATTTGTAAGTCTTTTGCAACTCTGTCATATTTTATTTTATTATTTACTTTTTTACCAACATAAATATTATTTGATAATCTATTTGCCATAAAGCTAACATTTAATACTCCAACAACATTACCTTGCTTATCATATTCAAGGAACTCATTAAACTCTATGTTTGAAGTTGCACTTGATAGTTTATATTCAATAGGTACAATTTCTCTTGCAATATCATATATCTCTGGTATATACTCAACTGCTGTTATCTTCATTTTTAAATCATTTAATTTAGAAATATTTACAACTTTAAAATATCTTCCATCATCAAAAGTATATTTACTATTTTTAGGCATATAGATATTGCTTGAGAAAGTGAGAATATCTGTTTTTGTTTGTTCTATTGCTGGAACTGTAAAGTATTCATCTACTGTATCTGTTTCTATATTTTGTAATCTAACCCTATAAGACACACCAGCATCAAGTGTTACTTCTTGGTCTAATTTTATTGTTGTTGAGTTTGATTCTTCTAATATTATCCCTCCTGACCCATTATTCCATTTAGGTGCTGAATGTTGCACATAAACAATGTCATAAATGCTACAATGAATAGCATCTATGTCACAACTCCAAGATGATACCAATGTTTCATATTTAGATTTTCTTAATGCTATTTTCCCAAGCTTTATAGCCATATCTCTATCAGTACAACCATATAAAACTAGTGATGTTTTTCTTTCATCAATAACATTCTCTTGTTGCATAATGATAGTATTTCTTTCATAATCTAAAGTTTTATCAAAGTAAGTTAATTCTAAAGTGTTAAATCTTTCATCAATGCTTAAATACTGTTCACTGTAGCTATCATAAGCAACATTGCTATCATTGAATATAAAGGCTTGAACTGGTGCTGTATCGTAAGCTTCCCATCTACAATCCCATTCTGTTCCTCTTTGGAATATGTATCCTTGTCCTAATGAAGCAACCATATCAATAATTCTTTTCATTGACATTTGTGTTTCTAAGTATAGATTTACAGTATAGCCATTAGTGTTGCAATAGTTAGCCCATTCTTCAAACTTATAATAATTAACACTTCCATTTAGATATTCTTCTATCAAAAACTTGCAAGCCCAAGCTGGATTGTCTAATGGCATATTAATATCTTTTATTCTGCTAACAACAGCTGAAACAGATGGTAAGTTACCACTTAGCTGATCTGTAGCTAGTGCTTTAACTCCTAACAATGCAACAGATGGAAATCTTTGTTGTACTCCAGCTAAATATTCACTATGCGATATCAAGTAACATTTATCAAGTATCTTTGTTGATGTACTCTCTGCAAGTTTTCTTCTAGCTCTTACAAAATACTTACCTTTTGCTATTGTGTCTGTTGAAAAATAAAATATTCTTGCTTCTTGAGTGTTATCTAAACAAGATAAATGATTTACCATTCCAGTAAGATTTAATGTTCCACCAGCACTTGTCATTGAGCCTGATGTTAATGTATTGCTACTTGACCAAATATGATAATTAACTGATGATTGTGAATATTGGCTTCCATATTCAGACTCACGATATTTGTAAAATGCTATTGTTGCGTTATACTTATAATAAGTAACATTATCATTCAACACTATTGTAGCTTCTGTTAATGATAGGTTTGAGATTGATTCGTATGCTGAAACTCTTGATGTTAATATTGTTCTTCCACCTAGATCAAATGATGTAGTTGTTTTATATGCAAAACCAGAATAATCATTTGGAATTAATACTTTAGTCGTTCCTTTATACCTTATTGCCATTAATCCCTCTGGGGATAAGTCAAGCGATTTGATATATTCCCAAGATAAACCATCTAAAGAGTATTGAGCTTCACATTCAACTTCGTGGTCTATTAAATTACCTGAACTGTCAAACTCTCCAAGCCCATTAAAGTTTAATGTTAGTCCTAACCTATCCACTTCTTGATTTGTTTCAAAGTTGTACCAATCAGTATTAAGTCTAACATTTCCCTTTGAGTAGTCTGTTCTTATTTTAGTAAAATCTGGCTCATTTACATCAATACCCATAACTGTTTGATCTTTTGTTCCATATCTAATATGATAAGTTGTTTTTTCATAGTTTTCTATTTTGTTATCATTTATAATAACATCCTTTATAAACTCTACCTCTCCATAATTAACAGCGAATAATTGATTTAGTGTTTGTTTGCCATCTTGAGCAGTATCTACATAAACACTAATGTATGGCGGAACAACTCTATGTGTACCTAGTAAAATAGGAAGTATTGCACCTTCTGTTTTTTGATTTGTAGTATCTCCCCAACCATAAGTAGATGAATCTGTACCTAAGCTATCCCCAGTTGTTGGAATGTCTGGTGGAAACCATTTGTTAAGTGCATAAGCAGTTGCCATTGATGCCCCAGCTGTAACTAATCCAGTCATTATTTGACCTGTTATTCCAGGACCAAAATATGGCCCAACAATAGCATTTACAGCAACAGCAACAGCAATTACAGCAGCCATCTTTAGTAGCTCTCCACCACTACCACCTTCAGGTATAGCGTAAACATAAACAACATCATTTTCTTTTATTATATATTCAGTTGAAAGCAACACATCATCTTTGTAAATAACAACATCATCAAGACTATTTTCATCTATGATTTGTTGAACTGTCTTGCCAACCTCAACTGTTATCACTTTACTTTCTAATGGTGCTAAATAAGAAGATAATACAGCACTTGTCTTGTATTGTTTTTGATTTGATGGATTGAATTTATCTATAATCATTATAATCCTTTTTATTTGTATTATAACATTTTAGGGTGGGTTGCATATCCTTTTATGTTTAGCATATCAATTTTGGAAATAACACATCCAGTCTTTTTTGATGTGTGTATTACTTTACCATCTCCTATATAAATTCCTATATGATTTATAATTGAGTGATGGTCATCGTTATTCATCAAAACAAAGTCATATAAATGTGGTATATTAGACACTTTCCATTCTATTGATTGTCTTAATATTTCTTTGTGTATCTTCCTTGTTTCATCATCTTTTATTTGTGACATATCTACTAAATCAATATTAAATTCATTCTTGTAAATATGTCTAGCCAACTGATAACAATTCATCTTTTCATATGGTATTGTTAAATAGTTAATGATTGTCAAAAATTAACTCCTGATGGAGATAATGATAAGAAACCACCAAAGTTATTAATATTATCATATTCAATACATTTTGCAAGAGACTTATCACAAGTTTGTGCTGTTCCTGAATATTGACAAGTGTTACCATCTTTGAAAGTCCAGTTGCAAGTTCTGTTTAATCTTACAGTTGGAAACATTCTTTGAACTATATTATCTCCACCAATAGTGAGTGATACATCATTTGCGGTTAATGAAAATGATAATACTTTAAATCTATATTCTATTGGTGTTAAATTACTCAATGCTTCTGTATTAACTATTCTTAGTGTAATTATTATGCTTTCATTTCCACCAGTCTTTCTATAATAGTCATAAGATTGTATATGACTTCCTATTGCTCTTCTTACATTTGATAGAGTCATAGTTACTTCTTTAACACTACCATCAGATGATTCTTGTATCTCTGGAAGTGTGAAAGGAAATGGAAGATAAGTATTTCCATTCCATTCTATATTATCGTTTGTGTCACACAAATACAATGTATCACTATTTGGTATTGCAACATCAAGTATTTTAACCCATACACTATCTGTTGATAATTTATTCTTTTCAATTATTTCAGTTGACGTCATTACCAAACCTCTCTTAATGTGAATGATGTTTCAACATATCCACCCTCATTATAAGTGTAACTTATTGATTCATCTTGAAAGATAACATTATAATTTGTTGATGTTATTGGATGTTGCCAAACAAAAGCATCTCCAGCAACCAAGTCAAAGAATTCAATCAAATCTTCAATATTTGATTCACTTAAATCATTATAATTTAAAGAGAAAGTTTTAAATCCTCTAATGCTTCTTGATCTTGATCTTAAATAACCAGATTCACTTTCCATTTTTATAACTTTTTTTGTATTTGTTTCTTGAAGTGGTATCCTTGGATTGCCTAAATTTAAATCACTAAAATTTGCCATTTTTAACTCCTCATTGCTTGAGCTACTGCTCCGCCTCTTCTAATATCATTTACTACAATACCGATAATCATCCCCTCTTGTTCCGATTGTGTCACTTGCACATTTGATGCCTCAACTTGATGTGATGATTGATTTATTACCTCAACTTTAACATTACTTGCACCACCACTTGCAACAACTCCTAAATCGCCATTAGCTGTTCTTTTAAGTGGCATTATAGCCTCCGCACCTTTCTCTCCTAGCAATCCTGCACCACCAGCAAATCTAAAGTCAGTAGGTCTTGAAAAAACACCACCTTGGGCGAATCTTGCCATACCTGAACCGTCAAAAACTCCACCTTGTGCTTGTTTTGTAACTGATACATTTCCAGTTGAACCACCAGCAGTACTTGGAAAAAACCCAGTCATTCCAGCCATCAAATTCCTAGTGATTGTCATTTGAATTGTCATTCTCAATAAATCTTCTAGTATGCTGTTTGCCAAATCTTTGAAGCTTATCTTTCCAGTCTTTGCCATATTAACAAGAGAATCTTCAAAATTTCCAAAAGCATTCATAGCAACATTTTGCAATTGAGTAGTAGAATTTCCCATTGATTCCATTGTGTCATACCAAGAACTATACATTTCTCTTGTTGCCATTTCTGTTGATTCAGCCATAGAAAAACCCATATCTCTATATTTTCTAACAAGTTGATCTAACTTCTGCTCAACACTTCCAAATGCCTCTAAATACGGGTCTGTCAATATCTTCTGATAATTTTCTCTATTCATTTTACCAATAGATTCTGTTATTGCATTGGTCATTACTTCTGCTTGTTCTTGTGTTATTGCACCAGCCTCCCTTGCATCTTCGACAAGCTTAGTCCATTGTCTATCAAGTTTTGAAAGATCAATCTTTGCTTTTTCCCAGTCTGTTGCTCCAACCTTTTTCATTTCTTCTTGAAGTTCTTTTATTTTTTCTTTAAACTCTTCGATCTTCTTTTCTGCTTGTTCATTGTCTGTATTATTTACATATCCTTTTAATCCAGTTGCCTTTCTTGTTTCTGATTGTTTTGCTAATGCATCCCTTGCTGTGTCAATTTCTCCAGTTAATGTTGCCCAAGCTTTAGAGTCTTTTTCAAGTGCTTCCCACCAATCTTTTCTATCTTCATCAGTTACTGTTCCAAAAAATTCTTTTATCTTTACCCTTGTTCCGACTGCCATAGTCCCAAGCCTTGATATACCCCAAGATGCTAAATCAACAGCCTTACCAAAAACCCATAATGCTCCACTTTGACTTGCAAAATCAAGAAGTGTATTTCCAAGATTTTCAAACTCATCGCCAATTCTGTTTATTTGTTGTTGCACTTCTCCATAGTCTGTTGATGCCATTTCAGCTGCAGCACCTTTGTATTTTTTTGCAACCAAATCAATTCCCTCTCCAGCAAGCAATTGTTCTTTTGTTAGCCCCTTTAGTTCAGTTGCCATACTAACAATTTCTTCTTCTGCTTGTCCAGTAAGTGTTTTCCCTAAGTTTTTAAATGCTTGCGTTAAGTCTCCGCCAGTTGCAGCAGCCAAATCTGTTGCTGCTTCTATTGTTGCTCTTATTGTTTCATCTGTCATTCCCATTTGAGCACCCATTGCTATCAATGGTATTATTGCTTCATCGCCATATAATGTGACAGCTTGAATTGAACTCGCATAATCTCTCCAAGCTTGTGAGTTTTTATCTACAACACTATTTGAGTTTTTTAATGCTGTTGCAAGTGCAACTTCTGCTTGAAGTTGTTTACCAGTTGCATCATAAACAGCCTTTAATGCAACAACAGCACCATAAATTTTTGCACCAGTTTTTACCCAAGATTCGCCAATTGCTTCATTTGATGATTTTGTTTTATTTTCCAATTCGCCTTGAGCTTTATTTACTTTATTTATCTCATTGACTGCTGGTGTTCCATTTGTTAGTATGTCAAATTCTATTTTATCATTTGCCATTGTATCGCCTTAAATATTATTTGATGGTATTATATCATCTATCTTATATGCCAATAACTGATAGATCATTTCTTTTGGAAGTTCTAATATCTCTTGGGGTGTTTTGTGTAGGTCAAAGCTAAGAGATATAACTAGCTTTAACCATTCATCTTTGCTAGTTTTTCTCTTTGTAGTTGTAGAATATCTCTTTCAGGCTTCAATCCCATTTCGTAAGCCAAATAGCATTGAGTAGTGAACTTTATACTTTTTACTAGATCTTTATGCTCTTTATCTGTCATTGAGAATAATCTATCCCCATCTTTATTTCGTGCCATATCTAATATAATATTCATTCTTAATTCATCATCATCAATATACTTGATCTCATTTGTACTTCCATCAAGTTGTATTTCTTTTTTAGTAAGGATTGATTTGTTTCTAATTTTTGAATAATCAGCCCCAGTCATCTCTTTGTAGTAAATCTTATGGAGTTGATCATTAACAACAAAATCCACCTCATAAAGCTTATCTTTTTCTTTTTGTATATCTGATTTCAAATCAGATAGAAAATCAATTCTATCTGACATTGTTAAACCGCAGTTTGAGTCAATTCGCCTGACCCAGTAAAACTAAATGACATAGTTACGATTCCACCTACATCATTTGCAATTCCATTATCGCCAATCACAGCACTACCGCTGTATTTCATGCCGTTCCCAGCATTTAGTTCTAATGTAACAATATCGCCACTTCCAAGTAATACTTGCCCAGCATCATCAGGATCAAAGTTAGCATTGATGCTTCCATTCCATCTTGAAAGAGTTGGTACATTTGTAGCCCAAGCACTACCAAGTTTTGATGTTTCTTTAATATCTGTATTGATAGTTAATGAAAAGTTAGTTACTTCTCCAACTGTATTGGATGTATTAACTTTAACAGTTCCCTCATATCCTTTATAAACAGCCATTTTATACCTCGCTTAATTTAATTGTAATTGTTGCCAATATTCCATTCTCTTGATTTTCGATATTTACATCGATGTTCTCAATAATAAGATCATTCGCACCTCTTGTAACTTTTCTAGTTAGCTTTAAAGATTTTGCAAAAGATAAAAAATCGTATTCGATATTCGTTTTAAAAATATTAAATACTTGGATCTCACTGTATCTTGGAGTGTTTATAGATGAATATTCACTCTCCTCAATACTTTTTGAAACTAAAGTAAATTGATTATCAATAAGATCATCATTCTTTGTATATTTAAAACCTTTACTTTTAATTATCTGTATCATCTTGTAAAACCTACTTGACCCTTAAAGATCAGCTCTTCATCTGTTGATATTTCCCCATCTTCATTTTCATCATAATCAGCCAATAAATTAGAAAACTCTGTTTGATACATTGTTTCAAATCTTTGGAAATTAGCATTATATGAATCATTTTGATCTGTACTATTTCTTCTATCCCCGCAAATCAGAGAAAGAGTCTTGTAAATATGCAACTGTTCTAGCTGTTCTGTGTTTAAAAAGTTATCTAATTCAGCACCTTTATTTCTAAAGTCATTCTTTAAATATCTTTCTGCTTGTGTAATGTAGCTATCAAATGGGATTGAAACTATTCCTATCATATCTCTATTTGATAAAGTTTTATCATTACCACTTAAAGATACAACACCATCTTCAAAATCAGTTATAACAATATCTAATCCATTATTTTCTCCGCTTATAACACATAAAGTGTCTTGGGCATTGATGTCATCATTTCTTAGACTTGTAATAGCGATCTCTTCATCTCCACCTACATCGATACGACCGACAAAATCACTCAATATCAATAGGTTTTGAAGCAGTTTTGCGTTTGATAGGCTTAACATTTGAATCCTTTTCTTTTGTAACTACATCCTGGAATAAACCACTTGCTTTTGCTTGTGCTAGATCGATTTCTTTAACTTCGATCTCAACACCAGCTTTTAAAATGTAGATGGAGTCATTGCAACCCCATCTTACATTTCTAATTGGTATAAGTACCATTATGCACCAGTGATGATTTCAATAGCATTGTCATCAATGATACCGTACTCAACAACACCATACCAACCAAGGTTTACCATTCTTCCAAGTTTGTCAAATGGTCCAGTGATAGTTGTTCCAGCTTCCATTGATACCGCCTTACCTAAAGCACCCATACCAAAACAAGAAACTTTACCAGCAGTTACTTGTGGGTCTTGAACGATCATAAATCCCTCTAATACACCAACAGCACCTGACACAGCTTCTCCAAGATTTGTGTATTTTGCAATATCAATAAAATCATCTTTGATATCTGTTACTTGTGCTGGATTTAAAAATGCAACATAAAGCCCATTAACAAATGTTGGGATGTTAGCAGTTGCCAATCTTTCATAAGCACCTCTTAAGTCTGTTACTGCAAGAGTTCCACTTGTACCAGCTGCAGTTGTGTTTGTTCCAGCCTCTAAAGCATTAAGCCCAAGTTTGTTCATTGTTTCTTGTAAGTTAATACCAACAAGTTTTGCACCAGCTCTGTCAGCTTTACCACCAGTTTGTAGGTTAGCTAATTTAGTTGGAGTTACAACTCTACCATATTCTTTTGGTGTAAGTGTTACACTTGCATCCGCCATTGCTACAGCATCTACATCAGTACCATCTGTTAAAGCAGTTGTTGCTAAATCTAGTTTGCTATAAATTGTAAAATCAATTGATTTTGCACCAATATTTACTTTTGTTTCAACAAAGTTATCAATTCTGTTTCTACCTACTCCTGAAACCATTACCTCTTGATCGATAAGTGTGATTAAACTATCATCAAGTGTTGCCGCAGTTGTTACTACATTTGCCATAAATTATCCTTTTATTTTAATTCATCATATAAAGCATCTAACTCTTTTTGAGTTTTTGCTAATTTTACCCGCTCTTGAAACGACAACGGGTCGCCTTGCTTTGTCGTAGCATCTGTTTTTGGTGGAGTCTGTTTAACATCTCCAAATAAATAAGGCTTACTATCTTTCAAAGAATTAATAAAAGAATCAATCTCAAATCCATCTTTGCTAGATTGCTTAGAATATTCATACTCAAGATATTCGATATCTTTAATATTATTTTGTAAAGCCAAATTAGTGATCAATGATTTTTGCTTCATATTTTCAAGCTCTTTTTTAGCATTAATCAATTCATCTTCTTTTGCTTTTGCTACTTCCAATGCTTTTTGAAGTTCAGTTTTACTTGAATCTTCTAGCTCTTTTTGTTTTAATAGTGCATTTTTCAATGAATCAACACTATCAACTCCCAAACTTTCCAGCAATCCCTTAGTTGCTTTTTCTGCACCCTTTGCATACTTAGCATTAATTAAATTATCCAAGTCACTTTGAGAAAGAGTTACTTTAGCATCCACATTTTGAGTTTGTTCAACTGTATCCGTTTTTTGCTCGTCAGCCATAATTGCAATCCTTTTATAAAAGTATTTGTTTAGTGTTTCCACTTATATAATTATACAATATTTTAAAGGTGCTATTTTAGTAGTGATTTTTCTAAAAATTTCTTTATCATATCTTTCTGTTTTCTATCAATATAAAAGAAAAATCTTTTTAATGTGACTTGATTGTAATAGGCTTTTTTTGTTTGTTCGTTTGAATTGAAATACATTCTTATTCCGTTTGGAATTTTTTTGTGAGTTATTGCAGCTAACATGTGATCGTATTGAGTTAAATTTACAGTGCTACCATATTTTTCACTCTTATATTTTGCGTATTGTTTTGAGTATGGCTTAAATGGTTTTAGATTCGCATCCAATCCGCTTTGAGTTCTTTTCATAATTCCATCATGGATTTGATTTCCAAGCAATACAATATTATTTCGTTTCAATTTCGTTTGATACTTTGCAAAATTAACCTTTTTCATTTAGCAACTCGCACTTCCACTTGCATAACCATTATCAATAGCATACTCTTCCGTTACCAATAAGAATATATGCCTACAATTATAAGCCCGTCTTTTATCGCCTTGTATCTTTGACTTTTCACTATCATCATAATATTTCTTTTGATTCAATACACAATTACAAAATGGTCTTGTAACTTTATCGGATGGACCGTCATAAATCCAAACTCCATCTGCTTCACTTGATTTTAAATCTATTATTGATTGTGTATAATCTGAAATAATAGTATTTGCATAAGTTCCTGAATATTTAAAAAGATCACTATCAACCAAAGATGATCTTAATCCATTTGTTATATCTGATACAGATAAATTACTCAATGAATATTTATAGATACTATCTTTCATTTTGTTGATTGTTGGCACAGATAGATCATTAAACTTTTGAAGATTCAGTCTTTTAATGGCTTCTATCTTTGTGATATCTTCTTTGCTAAATGATACAGCTAATCCACCAACCGATAATGCAGCAACAATATCGCCATAAACAACATCAAGTCCATTATCCACAAAATTATTAATAACATTGTAATATCCACTTTCTTGCAAATATTGATTGAACTTAAAATCATACTCTAGTGGATTTTTTATATCCTCTAAAGCATTTGCAATAATCAAATCATTCAATCTATTAAGTGCTTTCTTTAAAGCCAACTCAAACTTATTTAATTGATTATCTTGCTTATTATTTAAGTTTTCAAATATCTCATTAAGTTCCATTATGCACCTAAGTTAGCATCTAACAATGCTTGAGTAGTTGTGTCCATATTTAATTGATTGGATGAAGTCTTATTGTATAGCTCATTTCTAAGTGCTATGTTTTGCTTCATTCTGTTTGTAGCTTCATCTTCTGTTATTCCAAACTCTTCCATCAACATTTCAACTGGGCTAATTAATCCTAAATCAATCTCTTTTGCATAAGTTGTTACTTTCTCATCATCACTCATTGGATAGCTTGGCTCATTGAATGTAATAGTGAACTCTTCTTGTTTTAAATTCAATCCATAAGTAGATGATACCAATAAAATCAATCTGTATAACTCTTTCTCATACCAAACAAAATCATTTTGTCTTAGTTTGGTCATATTGTCTAATTCAAGATTTTCCATTTGCATTGCAAAACCACTTGTAACGTGTGATGTCATATTGAATGATGATGGGCTTATATTATAATTGATAAGCACTTGGTTAATATCTGATTTCAGTGAATCATCTAATTGTTGTAAATTAGCCTGAAGATCAAGAAGTTTAATATCTACATTATCCCCCTCTGCTGTCAATGCTTGTGATGGGTCTAACATTTGACCACTTATAGCACCAACATTTGATCCAGTAACAACCAATTGTTTAAATGATTGCCATTTGATAAGATACTTCTTGAATGTTTGATAAATAGAATTATCTAATGTTATTGCAACAAGATCATTCCCACTGTTAATATCATAGAATTCAACATCCCTGAAACCATTTGCCATAAATAAAAATGGTAACTCTCCGAAAGGATTAATCATATCCTCATTGTCTTCAACAGCTACAACAGTAAAATCATCCGCTTTCGTGTAGTGTTTATAGTAATGTTCCGTATTGCTCCAGTATGCCCAAATCTCTTTTTTATCTTCTATCCTAACAAAGTATTCAATGCTAATAGGCTCTAAGAAGTCATCAGTTTCAACTTTAGTTTTATGCGGATATCTAAATATCAATCTTGGTATATTCTTATTGGCATCAAATGCAACTTGCACAATAATATCATTGAAAGCATTTAGTTTTTTATCAGCTTCAATCATAAATGAATCAAAATTCATCTTTTTATAAATATCCAAAACAGTTTCATCTTCAATGCTTCTATCATATCCATAAGCATAAACTTTACTAATCGATGCAACAACTTTTTTAAAGACATTGTTAGTCAGATCAATTTGGTTTGTTAGTTTTAATTCTGATGCTTTAGAATATATTTCTAGCATCCTATTGACTGCTAGATCTTTATAGTTGTCGTGATAAAGTTTATATCTATCTAGCATATTCTTATATCTTAAGCTATTATTTATCATTTTAAGCCTTTTTTGTTTGAATTATAACATATT
>CALMBI010000248.1 GCA_937860115.1 uncultured Arcobacter sp.
CATTAAGAAAAGTAAAAGCAAAAATCAACTATTTAGAATATTTAAAAAATTTAATTACTGATTTAAGTTATAGTTTAATTACAATAGGTTAGAATTGTCCGAATTTTAAAAAAAGGAATGAAAACATGCTAAATAACAGAAACGTACAACAAGATTTAGAACAAATTGATTCTATCTTAAAAGAACATGGAATCTCTAGAAGAGATGCTCTTAAAATGATGGGTCTAGGGGGAGCTGGACTGTTTGTTGGTGGAACAGAGGCACAAGCTGCTACTGTTGCTAAAGCAAGTGATGCTAAAGGTAAAATAGTTATAGTAGGTGGTGGTCTTTCAGGTGTTGCTACAGCTGCAAAACTTTCTAACTCACTTTCTAATCCAGATATTACTGTTATTGAACCAAATCCAAAATCAGTTTCTTACCAACCAGGTAATACTCTTGTAGGATCAGGTCTTTGGACATTAAATGATATTACGTATGAAACAAAAGATTTTATGCCAAATGGTGTTAAATGGATCCAAGATAAAGCTGTAGAATTTAATCCAGATGCAAATGAATTAAAAACTGCTGGTGGAGAAACTGTTAAATATGATTATTTAATCGTTGCAGCTGGACTTGTAAATGACTATGGAATGATCAAAGGTTTAGAAGAAGTTGGTGAAGTATATACATTAGATGCAAACGACGCTGCTAAAGCTAAAAAAATCTTAGGTCAAAATGGTCTTTGTTCAATCTACTTCTCAGAAGGTGCTGTTGACACTTGGACACAAATGCAAAAATTTGTAGCTGATGCAAAATCAGGGAAAAAAGTAACAGGTGTATTCCCAGAACCACACACTCCATTTAAATGTGGTGGAGCTCAAAAGAAAATCACTAACTTAACAAACGCTAGACTTGAAGAAGCAGGTGCAAGAGCAAATGCTGATCTTAAATTCTATACAAATGGTGGAAAATTATTTGGTGTTCCTGAATACCACGATGCAATTGATGGTCAAATGAAAGCTAGAAATGTAGCTGTAACATATAGCCACAAATTCACTGAAGTTGATACTGCAAACAAAATTGCTAAATTTGAAAAACACTGGGAAGAAAAAGGTGCTTGGGATGCAGATTTAGAAGAGTACACTATGGAAGTTAAAACAGAAGCAGTTGAAGTTGCTTATGATTTCTGTCACGTAATTCCACCACAAAAAGCTCCAAAAGAGATCGCAAACTCTCCACTTGGAAGTGAAAAAGGATGGGTACCTGTAAATAAAGAAACTTTACAACACGTTAAATATCCAAATGTATTCTCATTAGGTGATATTGCAGCTGTTCCACTAGGAAAAACAGGCGGATCTGCTAGAAAACAATACAAAGCAGTATGCGAAAACATCATCTCTTTAATGGAAGGTAAAGAATTAACTTCTAAATATGATGGATATACTGTTTGTCCACTTATTACAAATATCGGTACAGTTATGCTAGCTGAATTCAAATGGAATCCAGCAGGAAAAGGTGCAGTTGCTGCTCCATCATTCCCACTTGATCCAACACAAGAAAGATGGATCTACTGGTTATTAAAAGCGTACCTTTTAAAACCAATGACAGTGTATGGAATGCTTTCAGGAAGAGCGTAATCTATATTATAGATTTTTCTTATGCCTCAAACTTCGGTTTGGGGCTTTTTTATTTTATACTATTATATAAAGGAATGTAATTGAAAAAAGAACTAATTATTTTTGTAGGGATATTTTTATTTTTAGCTATTGGGATGCATTTTAAAGAGTGGACAAGTTATCCAATAGAACATCTCCTTGCACTTCCTACTGCTGGGGCTTATGGGATAGGAGCATTTCATCCACTTGTGTTTACATTATTTGTTTATCTTATTGTTGCCCTATTTAGAGGGATTGGAAGAATTTTTACAAAAAAGAAATAATACCAAATGAAAGAAATGACTAGTAGTAGTTCTTTTCTTTGGTATAATGTTACTAAATAATAAAAATAAGTAAAAATATTAGAAAAAAATTTCACATTTTTATAATTTTCTGATACAATTCAAGTTCAAAACAAATTTTAAGGAGAAACAATGAAATTATTAAATGTAATGTTCGCTGGAGCTTTAGCTCTTGGTATCGCTACAACTGCTGCATCTGCAAACGCTGACAAAGGTCAAAAATTATTTTCTAAAAAATTAAAAGATGATTGTGGTATGACTGGAGCTAAAATGGCTGCAAAACATACACAAGCACAATGGGAAAAAATCGGAAATGGTGCTGGTCTTGAAGCAGAGATCAAAAAAATCTGTCCAAAAGTTAATGATGTTGATGATAAATACTTAGAGCATTTTTATGATTTCTTCTATAAATTTGCAAGTGATTCAGGAAATGTTCCTTCTTGTTAATAAGAGGATAGAATCACGAAAGGGTCGGCACTTTGCTGGCCCTTTTTTTATTTTTGTTATAACAAAAAATAATATAAAATTCAGAACGATTTAAGATTAAATCTTTACAATTGTTCTCAAGAAAGTTCACACAATCGAATACCAAAAAAAGGAACAAATATGAAAAAAATCATAACTCTCTCAGCGTTCGCAGCACTTACTACTTCATCTTTACTTGGAGCTGATGTAGAAGCTAAACTTAGCGAAATGGAATCAAAAATCTCTAAACTTGAAGCACAACTAACAGAGGCTAAAAAAACTTTAACAGAAGTAAAAATGCACGATGGAAATGATAATATCAAATGGGATGTAGATTTTAGAACATCTTTTGATAATATTACATATACGCATGCAAGTGGAAAAGAATCAAAAAATCCAGATCTTTTAATGAATAGATTGCAACTTGGAATGGGATTTGCTCCAGATGATAATACACTTTTCAAAGGAAAATTATCATATAACAAAACTTATGGAGATACAGCAAATCACTCTCAATCAAACTCTGCGATGGGTGTAGGTTTTGCTAACTTTGACTGGGTTACAAATGAAAATGCAACAGATAATACTCTAAAAGTAAAAGAAGCATACTGGCTCTATAAAGATACTATCGGTACAGATGTGCCATATACTATTTCTATTGGTAGAAGACCATCAACAGATGGACTTGGGATAAACTTAAGAGAAGGGATGAAAGAAAATTCTCCACTAGCTCATACTGTAAATGTTGAGTTTGATGGACTAAGTTCTAAATTTGACCTTGATAAAGTAACAGGTGTAAAAGGGATGTCTTGGAAACTTTGTACTGGTAGAGGTATGACAAATGCTACTCCTAGATTCAATATGGATATTCCAGGGGCTGATTATGCAGCTGATAACACTAAAACGAAAGATATCAATATGTATGGATTTATTTTCGTACCATATGATAATGGACAATATTCTGTAAGTACAAACTGGGCAAGGGCTGAGCATATGATTGGATTTACTAATACTGAAATGAATAATTATGGGCTAACTGGTTATGGTGTTGATTCTGCGACATATAATCAGTGGGCTGCGAGTAATTCTACTACAGTTGCACAGTTAGATGGTACAGTTATTGATGGCTATGATGGTAATGGATTAGATGGAATGACTTCAATGAATGGTTTTGGTGCATATACAATGGGTCAACAATACAAAAATGACATGACTTCACAAACTGCAAATATGATGATGAGTGCTAAAATGGCAAATGCACCAGTATTTAGGGATTTTGGAAATTTAGATTTATTTACTGCTATGTTTAAAGCAGAAGGAGTTGGTGAAGGTATTAGTGATTATTTAGATGATACAAAACTTTTTGTTTCTTGGGCACAATCAAAAACAAATCCTACAAATGGGATGAAAATGCTTGGAAGTACAGATAGTCAAACTGGAAGTTCAACTTGGATTGGATTAAATGTGCCATGTGTACTTACAAAAGATGGAAGAATTGGAATTGAATGGAATAAGGGGAGTAAAAACTGGAGAAGTGTAACTTATGGTGAAGACACTATGACAGGAAGTAAAATTGCTGCAAGAGGTACTGCGATTGAAGCTTACTACAATAAACCAATCAATAAAGCACTTAGTTTTAATCTAAGATATACAAAAATCAAATATGATTATACTGGTTCAAATGGATTCTTTGGATCAGAAGGTCAACCTATGAGTTGGGATGATGTTGCACTATATACAATGGGTGGAATGGATGCTGATCCAGTTAAAGAAGCAACAGATTTAAGAGCATCTATAAGCTATAGATTCTAAAATCTATTCTTACTCTTTTTAAAAGGTGGTGGCGATA
>CALMBI010000249.1 GCA_937860115.1 uncultured Arcobacter sp.
TTTCTCTTATTCTTGAGAAATTTTCAAAAATTGCACTTCAGATTTAAATTTTGGCTGTCTTGAACTAGCATAAAGCTATAACCTCTTTTTTAGAGTTTTATTGGTTGGTAGTACTTATAAGAGTTAGAAATAATTCTTACAAGCGCAAGAAGGAGATCGAAACTATGATGGCAACTCGACAATTATCACTTGGTACAAAAGAACAACGAGCAGCAGAAAGTGCTGCAAGAGCTAAGAGATTGGCACAAAGAGAACATATCCAATACAAACAAACAAGAATAATGCGACTATTTGCTATTGGGTCACTGAGTTTTATTGTAGCTGTAACAATTTATCTTATTTTGGGTGTGGCGTTGGTTGAATCAGCTGTTGCTGGAACTGGAAATGTCCAAGAGGGAGCATCAGCAGTGAGAGAAAATAAAATAGATACACTTGAGGGTCCACTCTCAGAGAGATATTTTAATATTCGGTGGTAAAAATTTTACTATCGACACTTTTTATATTTTTGTAACTTTTTATTAATTACTCAACTTTCGCGCATAAACCTAGTTCTCTAGTTTTAGTGAACCAATGGAACACCTGAGCTACTTAAAAAAAACTATTGAGTGAAAAATCACTCAAAGTGTATTTCACAATTCAGGAAATATTTTTTTGAGCACTTTTTCTATTTTATCTTTTGAAATTGGTTTTAAGATATACCCTTTTGCACCAAGTTTAATAGATTCGATCACTAGTTTTTGTTCCCCATGAGAAGTAATTAATATCATTCTCATATCACGAAAACTGTTTTTGTAAACAAAAATTTATAGCAACTCCTTCTCTTAAACCGTCATCAAAAACTATCGAGTGATCCTTTTTTAAAAGATGATAAAAAAGTTTGAAGATCTCTACTCCTGTATTGATATAAGCAGTTCTTCCTGTGCCAACTTTGATCATTAATTCATCTTCACTTAAACTTTGAAACTCTTTTTGCACATCCAAAACATTATTCATATATAGTTTTGTTCCATTCACTTTATGCTTATCATACGTTTGATAATTCATCCCAAGATGCACCGCACAAAGAGTAGTTGGAGTTCCAGCTGTACTTACAAAAGCATGTGATGAGATATCTATAGAGATCTCTTGTAAAAAAATTGCGATTTCATTTTGAAATTCTCTAAACATCTGAGTTTGATCTTTTGATTGGGTAAGTGTTACTATTCCAAATGGAAAACTTTTGGCAATTTTATTTTCTCCACTCACCACTATCAATTCTGTAGAACCACCACCTATATCTAATAATAAGAAGTTTTCACTTGGCAAGTTTTCTCTTTTAAGGGCATACTCTATCGCAAGAAGTGTTAAAGATGCCTCTTTTTGTCCATCTATAATTTGAAATTTGATCCCCGTTTGTTTTTCAATTTTTGCAATGATTTCTTGATTATTTGTTGCTACTCTCATAGCTTGTGTGGTGACTGCTATTGATTGTGTTGGATCATATCCGATCTTTTGAATACTTTCTAAAAGAGCATTTGTGATCCTCATTATTGCTTCATCTGAAATCTTTCCCGTCTCTACCAAACCATCAGCAGTTCCTACTGTTTTTTCGTATTCTGCAATTGTTTTATGGTTAATACAGTCATATTGTAATACTCTTAGTGAGTTTGATCCTAAGTCTATTGTAGTTATTTTCATTTGGGCATAATAAGTATTTTTTATTTAGAAACAACTGAGATTTTGTTGATATAATCAATGTATGGAAAATTTAGACTTTTTAGGAAACCACTTTTTAGGGGCTGATTTTAGTATCTCTTCGATGTTACTTATCAGTTTAGTTGTAGGTACACTTTTTACTTTTAGAAGAAAAATATTTTTCTTTTTATACAAAGAGACCGATATCGATCTTTTTTTAAAAACACTTGATGAAAAACTAAAAACTACATATCCAAAACTTACTTTTGATTTTAGATATTTAGAAAAAATAAAAGATGAACCAAATCCAGATGCAAAAAAATATGCTCTAATAGACAATATCATCAATCAATATGAGGCGATTTCATACACACCAATCCATTCAAAAAAATTGATCTCTGCAAATATGCTTTGGAGTAGTTATGCATTTAATTCAAAAAATACAAACAATAAACTTCCTGAAGATTGGCTTCTTAGGAAAAATGCAATTTTTGAGCGAGATGAAAAAACTTGCCAAAAATGTTCTAAAAAAATGGCTTTAAAAGATAGTGATATTTTATTTATCAAACCACTTGAAAAAGGTGGAGATTTTTATGTAGAAAATATGCTTTTGGTTTGCAATGACTGTGCTAAAATAGAAAAATACAAACTAGACAAAACACAATCACTCAAATTTTTAGATATTAGAGAGGATCTTTATTCTCTTGGTAAAGATCATTAAAAACAGATCTTTTTAATTAAATTTTACAGCCAATTCTACCCTAAACTTTTTTTAGATATAATCCATACTTCTTAAAATCACCAATGAAATTAAAGGTTAAATCATGACTATACTAGATGGTAAAAAATTATCAGATAAAATCAGAGAAAATGTTAAAAATGAAGTGATTGAGCTTCAAAAAAGTGGAACTACTCCTGGACTTGCAGTTGTTTTAGTAGGAAATGATCCTGCAAGTGCAGCGTATGTAAATATGAAGAGTCGTGCATGTAAAGAAGCTGGAATCTACAGTATAGCTCATGAGATGCCTGATACTATCTCGCAAGAAAATATTCTTGATATCATCCACATGATGAATAAAAATCCAAATATTGATGGTATCTTAGTGCAATTACCACTTCCAAAACATATAGACACAACAGCCATCTTAGAGGCAATTGACCCAAACAAAGATGTAGATGGTTTTCACCCTTATAATGTAGGAAGAGTCGTAGCTGGTCTTGATGGATTTATACCCGCAACTCCTTATGGGGTCATGAAGCTTTTAGAAGAATACAACATTGACCCTAAAGGGAAAAATGTGTGTGTTGTAGGTGCTTCAAATATCGTAGGGAAACCTATGGCTACACTACTATTAAATGCAAATGCAACTGTTGATATTTGTCATATCTACACAAAAGACCTTAAAGCGCATACTCTAAATGCAGATATCATCTGTGTTGGAGTGGGTGTAGTCAATCTTATCAAAGAAGATATGGTAAAAGATGGAACAATCATCATTGATATTGGTATCAATAGACTAGAAAGTGGAAAACTTGTAGGGGATGTAGACTATGAAGCTGTCGCTTCAAAATGTTCATATATTACTCCAGTTCCAGGTGGAGTTGGACCAATGACAATCGCTATGCTTTTAGAAAATACAATAAAATCTGCAAAAAATAGAAAAA
>CALMBI010000250.1 GCA_937860115.1 uncultured Arcobacter sp.
GAACCCCTCTACAACAAGGTGTTGCACAATTTGCTATGAATGGCTTAGAAAGTAATAAAACAGCAGAACTTGTTTTTAAAAGTTTTGATGTATGTTCTGTCTGCACTACACACTAATCTAAAATTACATATACTAAATAATTTAAGATATTAAATTTTCTTATCCAAATCATTATGAACAATCATTCACTTTTTATTTATATTTAAGTGATCTTTGTTCATAATTCTTATATTAAATGAATAGTTATTCATATAAAACGAGAAAGGAAGATTTATGGTAGATAGAAGAGAAGCTCTTATGAGTATGTTTAGTGCCAAAGGTTCTAAAGTAAACACAAATCGTGGTGACGAATATTATCAATCGTTAATGAACACTATGGAGATGAGGCTGAGTGAACTTGAAAAAAGTGATGTCGCAGCTAAGTATTCTATAAATGAGGTTTTAGAAAGTGAAGGACTTACAAGAAGAGATTTTATGAAGTGGGCAAGTGCAGCATGTGCAGCCCTTATGCTTCCTGCATCTTTTACACCAATGGTTGCACGAGCTGCTGAAGTTATGAATAGAGTTCCAGTTATTTGGCTTGAGTTACAAGATTGTGCAGGAAACTCTGAAGCAATTCTTAGAAGTGACGCACCAACAATTGATGAACTTATCTTAGAAACTATCTCTTTAGAATTTAACGAAACTCTTATGGCTGCAGCTGGTCATGCTGCAGAACATCACTTAGAAGAAACAATGAAAACTTTTAAAGGGAAATATCTTTGTGTTGTTGAAGGTTCTATTCCACGAGGTATGGATGGATACTATGGAACAATCGGTGCACGTGGTGAGACATTTGAAGAGCACCTTCATCATGTAGCATCTGATGCTGCAGCACTTGTTGCTGTTGGAACATGTGCTACATTTGGTGGTGTTCCTGCAGCTGCTCCAAATCCAACTGACGCTGTTGGTGTACAAGATATCATCAAAAATAAACCAATTATAAATATCCCAGCGTGCCCTGCAAATCCAGCAAACATCACAGGAACAATTTTACATTTCGTACTCACTGGTCAAATTCCAGAGCTTGACCATTTAAATAGACCAAAATTCGCATTTGGCTACAGAATCCATGATAACTGTGAAAGAAGAGCACATTTTGATGCTGGAGAATTTGTAGAAGAGTGGGGAGATGAAGGAGCAAAGAATAATTTTTGTTTATACAAAATGGGATGTAAAGGTCCTATGACTTTTAATAACTGCTCAATTGTAAGATATAACAGTGGGACAAACTGGCCAATTGGTGCAGGACATGGTTGTATTGGATGTAGTGAACCACAATTTTGGGACAAATATGCAACAGAGCGACCAATAGCTGATAGCCATATAAAAGCACCAACAGGTGGTGTTGAAAAAACAGTTGATGAATTTGGTCTTGGGCTGTTAACAGCAACTGGTATTGGTATAGGAATACACGCAGCAGCTAGCGTAATAGCTGGAAAAAAATCAGACACTAAAGATGAGGAGTAGAAGATGGGAAAACATATAATCGTTGATCCAATAACTAGAATAGAAGGTCACTTAAGAATCGAGGCAGTTATTGATGATAACAATGTAATCACAGATGCGTTTTCATCTTCAACTATGTTTAGAGGTATTGAAACAATTTTAAAAGGGAGAGATCCAAGGGATGCTGGACTTCTTGCGATGAGAATTTGTGGAGTGTGTACAGGGACACATTACCAAAGAAGTATAGAAGCAGTTGAACATGCATTTAATCTTAAAATCCCAAAAAACGCTAGAATTGTAAGAAACCTTATTCAAGGTGCTTTATATGTACATGACCATGTTGTACACTTTTATCATCTTCATGCGCTTGATTGGGTTGATATCACAAGTGCGCTCAAAGCTGATCCTAAACTAGCTGCTAGCGAAGCACTCAAATGGACTAAAACGCCATATGGTGCAGGTGAAGGTGATCTTAGAGCAATTCAAGAGAGAGTTGGAAAATTTGTATCACAAGGAAGACTTGGAATATTTTCAAATGCATACTGGGGAAATAAACACTATAAATTTACACCTGAGCAAAACCTCATAGCAGTTGCCCACTATTTGCAAGCACTTGATATGCAAAGAGATATGTCAAAAATGATGGCTATTTTTGGTGGAAAAATGCCACACCCTCAATCACTTGTTGTAGGTGGAGTTACTTGTGTTCAAGATATTAAAAATCCTGCACGTATTGCAGAGTTTAAATCACTCCTCAATAAAGCAAATAAATTTATTAAAAATGCATACCTTACGGATGTTCTTATGGCAGGAACAGTCTATGCAGATGAAGCACTCGATGGTACAGGTGCTGGTCTTAAAAACTATATGAGTTATGGTGATTTTAGACTCAATGACAATGGTTTTTATGATAGCGAATTACTCTTTCCAAAAGGGGTTGTCCTCAATGGTGACCTTACAAAACTCCATCCACTAGACCAAACAAAAATTGCAGAAGATGTAAGTCATGCTTGGTATAAAGGAGATAAACCACTCCATCCATTTGAAGGTGTAACTGAGCCAAACTATACAGGTCTTGAAAAGAAAGCTGATGGGTATGCATACCTTAAAACAAATGAAAAATATTCATGGATCAAATCACCACTTTACGATGATACAAGAATGGAAGTAGGACCACTTGCTAGAGTTGCAGTTGGACTTGCTGCTGGAAACGAAAGAATAGCAAAATACGCTACTGGATTTTTAACAAAACTTGGTGAAACACTTGGTCTTGGGAAACCAGCTCCTGCTTCTGTGATATTCTCTACTGTTGGAAGAACTGCTGCACGTGCTATTGAAACTGAACTTATGGGTGATGTGATGATGGAATGGTTAGATGAACTAGCTACAAATGTTGCTAGCGGTGATCTTTCAACTTGGACAGAGTTTGATTTTGACAAAGTATCTAAAAATGCAAAAGGGTATGGTATGGCTGAAGCTCCTAGAGGAGGTTTGGGTCACTGGATTGTTATTAAAGATGGAAAAATAGAGAACTATCAAGCAGTAGTTCCAAGCACTTGGAATGCAGCTCCAAGAGACTATAAAGGAAGATTAGGTGCTTATGAATCATCTCTTGTAGGAACGAAGGTTGCAGATCCAGAACAACCATTAGAGATTTTACGAACTGTTCACTCATTTGATCCATGTATCGCTTGTGCTGTACATATTGTTGATACAAAAGGTAGAGAACTGAGTAGTTTTAAAGTTAATACAAGTTGTGCAGTATAGTGGAGGTACACAATGGCTTCTTATAAAAAAGTAAAAAGAATGACCGCTGTCATGAGGATCAACCATTGGGTTGTTGCTCTTTGTATGGTGATCGCTGTTGCAACAGGTCTTTATATAGGTCATCCATATTATCAATCATTTATCGCTGATCCTGCGGTTGATAAGTATGTGATGGCTTGGAATAGATGGGCTCACTTTATTGCTGCAATCATATTTGATGTGAGTTCTATACTCATTGGATATTTATACTTTTTTTCAAGATTTGAAAAACCGTATAAAAAATTGATTCCTAATAGCCAAAATATCAAAGAGTTTAGTGACGTATGTTTAAATCTTATCACTTTAAATAGAAGAAAACAATTTGATTCAAGTCATAGCGATAGTTTTA
>CALMBI010000251.1 GCA_937860115.1 uncultured Arcobacter sp.
TTAGATGATAAAAAGAAAAAAGATTTCGATAAAAAATTAGAAAAAGAGGGTAAATCTGCTAAAGATATGGATCCTAAAGAGTATAAAAAGAACTTTATGACAAAAGTGACTTTATCTACAAATGAAGCTGCAACAAGAGCTTGTAAGTTCGCTATCAGAGCTTTACAACAACAACATGAAGCTGCAACTGAATGGAAAGAAGCAGCTCCTGGTTATGGATACAAATACTAATTTGTAACATGATTTTAGAATGATTTTAAAAAGCCAAGAGTTTCTTGGCTTTTTTTATTGATAAAAATGTAGAATAAGAAAAAAGAAAAAGGAATATAACGAATGAGTAAATTAGGAAGAAGAGAATTTGTATATATGGCAGCTATGTTAAGTGCTGCACCTGTATTTGCAAAATCTCATAACAGAAATCAACATGTAAAAAGTAAAAAAGCAGAAGATTACTATAAACTTGATAGTTTTGGTAATGTTAGAATCCTTCATATGACAGATTCACACGCACAACTTATGCCTGTATATTTTAGAGAGCCAAGTGTTAACCTTGGATTTCATGGAAATTATGGGAAACCACCACATATCGTTGGAAAAAAACTTTTAGATCATTTTGGTATCAAAGGAAATAAAAGATTAGAGTATGCATATACTTGTCTTGATTTTGAAAAACATGCAAAAGTTATGGGTAAAGTAGGTGGATTTGCACAACTTCAAACTGTTGCTAATTATTTAAGAGATAGCTTTGGAAAAGATAAAGTGATCTTTATGGATGGTGGAGATACTTGGCAAGGTAGCTGGACATCTTTACAAACTAGAGGTAAAGATATGGTTGGAGCATTAAATATGCTTGGTGTTGATGTATGTACAGGTCACTGGGAATTTACATATAAAGATAGCGAAGTTATGGCTAACTTAAAAGAATTAAAAGCTGATTTCGTTGCGCAAAATGTTAAAGTAAAATCTGATGCATTTATGAATGGAAGTGAAATCGCTGAGCAAGCTTTTAGTGAAGATGATGAAAGAATGTTTAAACCTTATGTAATGAGAGATTTAAATGGTGCTAGAGTTGCAGTTATTGGTCAAGCATTCCCATATTCAACTATTGCAAATCCACAATACAATATGCCAGACTGGACATTCTCTATTGATCCTGAAAATATGCAAAAAGTTGTAGATGAAGTAAGAGCTAAAGAGAAACCAGATGCTGTTATTGTTATTTCACACAATGGATTTGATGTTGATCAAAAAATGGCTGAAGTGTGTACTGGTATTGACTTTATCATGGGTGGACATACACATGATGGTGTTCCTGAAGCTGTTCCTGTTAAAAATGCAAAAGGTACAACTTATGTAACGAATGCTGGATCAAATGGTAAATTCTTAAATGTACTTGATCTTAAAGTTGCAAAAGGAAAAATCGTAGATTTTAAATTTACTCTTTTACCAATCTTCTCAGATCTAATCCCAGAAGATCCAAAAATGAAAGCATATATTGATGATGTTAGAAAACCATACTTAAAAGAGATTAATAGAGTTGTTGCAACTACTGATGTTTCACTTTATAGAAGAGGAAACTTTAATGGTTCATGGGATCAAATTATTTGTGATGCTTTAATTGATGTAAAAGGTGCAGATGTCTCTTTATCACCAGGATTTAGATGGGGAACTTCAATCCTTCCAGGACAAGCGATCACTTTTGATGATTTAGCAACTCAAACAGCTATGACATATCCTGAAACTTATGCAAGAGATATCAAAGGAAGTGATATCCATATGATTTTAGAAGATGTTGCAGATAACTTATTTAACTCTGATCCATTCTACCAACAAGGTGGAGATATGGTAAGAACTGGTGGTATCTCATATACAATTGATCCAAGACAAACTATTGGGAAAAGAATTACAAATATCAGATTAACAAAAACTGGTAAATTAATGGATCCAAATAAAATGTATAAAGTTGCTGGTTGGTCAACTGTTGGATCTAAATCTGAGGGTGAACCTGTATGGGAAACTTGTGAAACATATCTAAAAAATATGAAACATATCACAAAAGTTAAACTTGATACACCAGATATGATTGGTGTAAAAGGTAATCCAGGGATTCTTTTATAAGAATTTAACTTTTATTTAACACTCTATTGCTAGAATTGCTCCAAATTAAATAAGGAGCTATTCTTGGCAAATCTTTTTAAAAAAATAATCACTTCAACGATATTCGTTACAATTTTTTCTGTATCACTTTTTGGTATGAGTGAAGCAAATGCACAGATCGACTACAGAGCTGTTTCTAAAACAGAAGCTCTAAATGTACAATCAGGTAAAAATAAAGATTTCTGCCCAGTGTGTGGTATGACACTTCATAATTTTTATAAAACAAATTTTGCAGCAAATGCAAGTGGGAGCGAAAAACAATATTGTTCTATCATTTGTCTTGTTGAAGATGAGATGGTAAATAATAAAAAAATGAAAAAAATCAGAGTAGTTGATAATGATACTATGAAAATGATAGATGCTGCAAAAGCAACTTATGTAGTAGGTAGTGATAAACCAGCAACTATGAGTAGTGTAAGTATCTACGGATTTGGTACAAAAGAGGGTGCTAAAACTTTTGCTACAAACCATGGAGGGGAAATCAAATCATTTATCGAAGTATATAGTATGGTAAAAGAGACTCAAGCAAAAGATATGTTAGCTACTAGAGAAAGACAAGCGGTAGCAGCTAAAAAAGGTGAGATGATCTATAATAAAATGTGTAAAAAAACAGATAAAAAATTTGCATCGATTGCAGATGCTAAATCTTTTTTAGAAGAATCTAAAATTTGTGGGAATATTAGTGATAAACAATTACAAGTTATTGGAATCTATTTAGCACAAAGAGATTAATATGTACAAAAAAGCTTTAGTGTTACTCTCTTCATTTAGTTTTAGTGCACTAATAGCTTCTTCATTACCACTCCTACAACAAGATACCGCTAAAGAATGGGATCCTGTTACTGGTGAAAAACTGAAAAATTTTCCAAACACTAATTTCATAGCAAAATTACATAACGGAACAATTAGACAATATAGCTCATTTTATAGTGTTTTTAGTGATCTGAAAAATTATGGATTGTTAGAAAATTCTATTTACTATTTTGATATTAAAAAAGAAAAATTCCTTAAACTACCATCAGATTTTTCTTATGATCAAAAGCAGTTTGAAAAAGATCATAATTATAAAAACAATATAAAAATTAAAAAATATTATAAAATGGGTGAAAAAATTTATACTCAACGATGTAAAAACTATCAATTTGAAATGGATGATTTTTTAGAGATCAACGAATTGAAATATTTTATTGGAAGTCAAAAGATATGTGGAGATCTAAATGAAAAATATCTTCACCCTTTGAGCCTCTATCTATGGGATATGAAAAAACTTGGACTTACTCAAAATAAAAATATTATAGTAGTGCACGATAATGAAAAATGTCCTGTCTGTGGAATGTTTGTCTCAAAATATCCAAAATGGGCTGCTAAACTTTATTATGGTGAGAGATCGTACTCATTTGATGGAGTGAAGGATCTTATGAAGTTTTACTTTCATTCTTCACATTTTGGAAACTATCCAAATACCGAAAAAACGAAAGTAACTAAGTTTGAAGTGACTGATTATTACACGCAAAATGCTATAGATGGATTTAAAGCGTATTATGTGATACGGAGTGATGTATATGGTCCAATGGGAAATGAATTGATACCATTTTTGAATCAATCAGACGCAAAATCATTTATGATAGATCATGATGGGAAAAAAATATTACAATTTAACGAAATAGATGAAAAACTTCCATACAAACTCGATACAAATGGAAGATAGAAGAAAGATTATTCTTTCATCTCCTGTTCGTTGATATAAGCATCTAAATCCATCGATTCATATGATTTGGAAGAGACATAATTAAGGATATTTCTAAATTTTTCTTTATTTCTGTATCCTTTGACATCATGGACTACAACATTGTGTTCCATAAAAAGAATAGTCGGGTAAAATTTTACTTTAAAAAGATCTGCAAATTGTGAGGCGCTTCCTTTGAATTTTTTATATATCACAGTGTCACTCGAATCAACATTGATATCTACGTAATAGTAATCTTTATTGATAGTATCTTTACCACTTCTTTGTTCAAAACTCTCGTTTAGCATTTTGTTACAATATGGACAATGTTCAGTATGGAAAAAAATCATTACCATTTTTTTGTGTGCAACTGCTTCTTTTGCTATTTGATTAAGATCAAATGTTCCTCCATAGAGTGCTGAAGTAAGGAGTGAAATAAATAGAAATCTTAAAAATAGCATATAAAAATCCTTTTGTAAAACTTTGTAAGATTATAACGATTTTTTATTTTAATCTCTCTAAGAATATGAAATTATCATAAGAAATTGTATGTTCAAATCTAAAATTTAATTTATTTAGTTACTATTCCAAAATGCCTTTAACAAATCTAAATCAAGAACAATATAAATCAGCTACTTCACAAATACGTTATAACCTTACGATAGCAAGTGCAGGTACAGGTAAAACTTCTACAATTGTTGGAAGGATTGCGCATCTTTTACATAATGGCGTGCCACCAAGTGAAATTTTATTGCTTACTTTTACTAATAAAGCAGCTTCTGAAATGATAAGTCGAGTAGCTAATTATTTTTCTGCTGAGATAGCATCTAAGATAGTATCTGGAACATTTCATAGTGTGAGTTATAAGCTAATGAAAACACTCGATATGAATATCACACTGAAACGTCCAAGTGAACTCAAAACGCTATTTAAATCACTTTATGAAAAAAGGATTTTCCCATCAAGTGATGAGACAACGCCTTATGATAGTAACTATTTGTATGATCTATATTCGCTTTATTTAAATAGTACAAATAATGGTGAGGATTTTGAATCTTGGGTATGTGAGAGAAATAGTGCTCATAAGCCTTTCGTTTTGATATATCAAGATCTTTTTGATGAATTTAATACAATTAAAAAAGAGCATGGATATGTAAATTTTGATGATCTTTTACTTGAAATGTTAGAGATTCAAAAAATACACCCTTTTAAATTTTATGAGATTTTGGTTGATGAATATCAAGATACAAATCCTCTTCAAGGAAGAATGCTAGAGGGGTTTCATTCTAAAAATCTTTTTTGTGTTGGGGATTATGATCAGAGTATCTATGCGTTTAATGGAAGTGATATAGGGATTATTTCCTCTTTTAGTGAAAGATATGAGGGGAGTCATATCCATACGCTTACTAAAAACTATAGATCGATTAAACCAATCCTTGATCTTGCCAATAAAGTGATCAATTACAATGAGCGGATTTATGAAAAAAAACTAGAAGTAGTAAGAGATTTAACTCCTCATAAACCTACACTTCTTACGTTTGATGAACTCTATATGCAGTATGAATATATCGCTGAAAATATTAAAAAATCAGATACTCCACATAGTGAGATTGCTGTAATTTATAGAAATAACTCAAGTGCTGATGGAATTGAAGCAAATTTAAGAGATATTGGAATTGCATCAAAGCGAAAAGGTGGGCATAGTTTTTTTGATAGCAAAGAGATAAAATTTGTCTTAGATTTTTTGGTGTTACTCACTAATGCAAATGACATGATGGCATTTATTCATATAATAGAATATGGGAAAAATATAGGCAAAGGGGTCGCAAAAGATATTTTTGATGCACTTATAATCCTTGGTGATGGTGATGTGCTTAAAGGATTGATGCATCCAAATAATGAAAAAACACCATATAAAAGTACAAAAACAACAAATGTTCAATTGGGATTATTTGATGATTTTATAGAGATGGGGAGCCTTTCAAAATTTAAAAATAGTGGATTTAATGAAGCATTTTTAGGAAATCCATTTTTAAAACATCCAAAATTAACAGTGGAGAGTGGTGAATATCTTTATCAGTTTTATACACTTTTAAAAGAGCTCAAACGTATGAGTAATCCAGCTAATCTTATAGATCATATTAAAAAAAGTAAAATATTCGCATCAGTATTAGAAAATCTTGGCAATGCAAGAGGAAAGCAAAAAGATGGAACTATTAATCAATCTATGAAAAACACTGCTATAGTGAAAGCAAATAGAAAAGTAGAAACACTCAAACAACTTTCCCATCGTCACACAAATATAAAAAACTTTATCAATGCGATGGTACTTGGTGGAGGAGAGCTTAGTGAGGGGGAGGGTGTAAATCTTCTTTCAATTCACGCTAGTAAAGGGTTAGAATTCAAAGAGGTATATATTATCGATCTTATGGATGGAAGATTTCCAAATCGTACTTTGATGAGTAAAGGTGGGAGTATTGAAGAGGAGAGGCGTCTTTTTTATGTTGCTGTTACAAGAGCAAAAGATATTTTATATCTAAGTTATGCAAAATACGATAGAATCAAAAAGCTAGATTTTATCTATAGCCCTTTTTTAGTTGAAGCAGGTCTTATTAAAGAGGATCCTAAGACTGAGCAAGAGGAAACTAAACCAAAAAAACGAATTAAAAAAGCATCAAAAAAGGAAGAATAAATGATTGACAAACTAAAGCTCAAAATCATATCTTATATTTATATTATTTCTCAACAACCTGTAAAGTTACAAGATTTATTGATGGCAAATCAACTATTTTCTGAAGGGATCCATCTTGATGGCGATAAACTTGGATTTAGACTCAAAACGGGTAGAGCTTATTTGGTATTTTTAATTTTAGTTCATATTGTATTGCTCCCAATTGCACTTGGGGGGCATGTTATTTTTCAACATATCGATTGTCATCTTTCAATATTTTTAACAGTATTTGTAACAGGTATCATATTTGCTTCATTTGGACTTTTTAAAGATTGGCTTGGTGATGAGGTGGCAAGAATAAGAATCAATATGATGTGGAATATCCATTTTCCACTTTTTAAATATGAAGAGTATAGTAGTGAAATCAATCAAATTTATCTTAAATCAATTGATGAAAATATTAAAAAACAAGATCTAGAGAGATATATATTAGATAATCTTTCAAAATAAGGGTTCCAAAGATGATGAGGAATGGGAAATTATTTTTAGCTGGATTGGTTGTGGTCTTTCTTGGAGCTGGATGTGCACAAAAGGTTCAAGTTAAAGCCATAAAATCAGCTGAAGTTTCTGATAGTTCTATCAAAAATATTGCAGTTCTACCATTTGAAAATGATTTGGTGTCTCAATCATCAGCGATAGATAGCGCATTAGAAAATCACACTTTAAATGGTAAAAAATATTTTAATGTGATAGATAGAAAAAATCTTGAAAAAATAATCGCAGAAAAAAAACTCAATGATTCTGGATTGGTAGAATTAATCAATAATGATGGATCAATGGGACTTAAAGAGATTGAAACACTTGTAACTGGTGAAGTTGCTCACAATAGTGTTTCCCCTTCATATTATTTTGAAGAGAGAACAGATTATTCACAATGTGTAAAAAATGAAGTAAATTCTAAAGGAAAAACAGTTTGTAAAGAGTACAAAAAATACACAGTTAAATGTGTTTCAAATTTGTACGTTTTAACTACAAATGTAAAATTTATTAAAGTTGCTGATTCTGGGGTGATATTTGCTAAAAGTTTCACAGAAAATAGTAAGTTCAGTCATTGTTCAGATGATAGTAAAATTTTACCTGTAAAAGAGGTTGTCAATACTGAGCTTGCATCTAAAATTGCAAAAGATCTTATCAAAATAGTAGCTCCATCGTATCTTTATTTTTCAGTTACGATACTCGATGATGAAGATATTGATTTTGAAAAAGAACAATCTAAACAACTAGAAGTTGCAATTGAACTTATTAAAAAAGATAGAGTAGAAAAAGCAAATGAAATGTTAAAAGGATTGAATAATTCTCTTAGTAGCAGAAGTTATACAGTACTGTATGATTTAGCAGTAACTGAAGAGGTGTTAGGAAATATCTATAAAGCAAATGATCTTTATAGAGAAGCTGAAAATATTGCACTTCAACGTGGAGAAGTAATAGATGAGATCTCTTATGCTATAAAAAGGGTAGCACAAAATATTTCAGAATTTGAAAAAGCTCAAAAACAAATAAACTCACTAAAGTAACTTTTAAAA
>CALMBI010000252.1 GCA_937860115.1 uncultured Arcobacter sp.
TATTATCTAGAATATATGATTCTCTTTTTGTGTATAGAAAAGTACCATCTTCAAGTTTGTATTTCATCTTGTATTCAATCACAAAACTATCATCACGATTTTCTAGTGTTTTGCAAATATTATTTATCTCAGCTAAATCTTGGATCAAAACTTCATAGTTATCGTAGTCATCATAAGTTATTTTAACATCGTATCCTAGAAAAGTAACTGTTTTCAAACTCGCTTCCCTCTTGTGCTTATTAAGTAAATCGCTTTTGTATTTACATCATCAGTCTCTTCAAATGGACCATAATACCAAGCTTTAGTTTCATCATATTCTACACTAACTATTCTACTAGATAAAACAGCATCAAGTCCACCTTCATAACCATCAACTAAAACTTTATAATCATTTGGATATTTCCTAAGTTCATCTATAAGTTGTTCTACCGTTAAAAAGTTATTCATCTCATCCTCTAATATTTTTTCCAATTTTTATGTATCACTCAACTTTCTCAAAATTCTCTTCAAGATAACTCTTAAAAAGTTTAAATATTTTTTCATCATCTAGTTTTCTAAAATCATTTTTGAGCATAAATGGAGTAAATATCTCTTTGAAAATCTGTTCATTTATCCAATATTCAGCGATATATTCATTTTCACAAACTTTATAGATGAGATAGTAAATTATCTCATTAACTATATGTCTTTTGTGTGAAATAGCCCATGGTTCATGCTCTCCAAATCCTTCAATCTCCTCATCAACTAAATCTGGACTAAACTGGAAAAATGCTTCTTGAACTACATCTAAAATATTAAATCTTTTTGCTTGATCAAGCAAATATTCTACTTCTACTATCTCTTTTGAGGTGTATTTGTAAAGATCATATAGAGTCATTTACTTACTTTCCAATTTTTTGATGCTTTCATCTGATAAAAGGATACTCATCTGTTTAACCCCACTTCTTTTCTAATCCCATCGAATTCGAGGGGTTTAGAATTATATTTGCATCTTGTGGATTTTTATACTTTGCAATATCAGTCAAAGATATATATTCATCTTGCACAACTGCAATTTGGGTATCTAAAACTTGTATCTTAGCCATTGTTATATCCATTCGGATTATTGCTTTGCCACCTCCAGCTATCTACGCACATCTGCTCAATTGTTCGCTTTGCTTCCCATCCAAGTACTTCTTTGGCATATGATGGATCAGCATAACATTTTGCAATATCTCCTGCTCTTCTATCAACCAATTTGTATCGCACTTCTTGACCGCTCGCTTTTTCAAAGGCTTTTACTACATCAAGAACAGAATATCCCACACCGGTTCCTAGATTTGTAATCAGTGGTTTATCCATACTCACTTGATTGTTAAGATAATCGATCGCTTTTACATGAGCATTTGCAAGATCCACCACATGGATGTAGTCTCTCACACCTGTACCATCATGTGTATCAT
>CALMBI010000253.1 GCA_937860115.1 uncultured Arcobacter sp.
AATTGGATGGAGTGCTTTTTGCTCAATTTCAGCAAATAATTGTGATCTACTTTTACCAAGTTTTCTGATGATTTTATTATTGTATTGTTCTAATAATGGTGCAATAGCATCATTAAGTTCTTCTATACTAAAAAATCTATGATGGCGTAGTTTTGCCAATATCCATCTTTGAATCCCTTTTACCCCTAATTCTACTTTAGATTTATCTTGTGGTTTATAAGGACGTGCTGGTTCAACTGCAACTTTATAGTGCTTTGCCATATGTGCATAGCTAGGATTGAGTTTAATGATCCCTTTTTTATGACTAAGTACAGCAGCTTTTAGATTATCAGGTACAAGAATATTTGGAACCCCTTCATAGAAGTAAAATGCATTCACATGACACCCTATAAAATTTGCAGTTGTTTGTGATGGCACTGCTTCAACATAAGTATATCCGCTAGCACCAAGAACACTCACAAATATTTGAGCTTTTGAAACGAGCTTTGTTTTTGCATCTACAATAGGAACAGTAAGTCCACTAAAGTCAATAAACATCTTATCTCCAGCATAATGTATTTGTCTCATTGATATTGATAGTTTTTTTGTATATTGTACATAATACTTTTTAAATTGGCTATATCCATAACCATCTGGATGATTACTCTTATACTCTTCCCAAAGAAGCATACGAGTAACTCCTTTGATTTTTAACTGCTCATAAACATAGTTCCAATTGGGATGGGGTTTATCTGTTGTAGTTGTTTGAGCCTTTTGTATAGCTATTGGCTCTTTAGATTCACCATATAAAGATACTTCTATATCTTTATCACTTATAGATGCTATTTGATCAACTTGCAAATTACTTTGTTCAAAAAGTTTGCAATAGTTTGAAATACTTGATCTTGATATACCAAGTAGTGTTTGGATCTGTCTTGTGGAGAGTTTGCTAAGATATTTCAGTTTTAGCACCTGTTTTATTTGATTCATAGATATCCTTTGCATCATGCACCTTTGTTTTTAGGAGCAATTGTATTGATCGATATCTACAACTTTAATAAATCCTTATGCGCTCATCTTGAAGCTACAAGTGTCCAAATGTTGCATGAGCCTTGGTGTCCAAGTCACATGAGCGCAACTGTCCAAGTGTGATGAGCGTCAGTGTCCAAATGAGTGGATCGCCGACAATCTCATGGTGAGCAAAAGATCATCATGGATGCGATTAAGCTTGGTGCTAAAGGGTATATTTTAAAACCTGTGACAACTGAAAAATTAGAATCCGCTCTAGCTAAAATAGGGTTCTAAAAGGACTCGATTTTTACAGTCCTGTTTTTATAGAGAATGCAAAAAGGATGAGTCTATTCGACTTTATTTATTGAATATTATTTCTTTTGTGTATTTTCATAATGATAATAGTTGTCATTAAGATAATTTGTAACCTCTTCAGCTTCAAATCCATCCCAATCTATTTTAAAATAGGTTGAGCAACTCCCAACCCAAGATTCAACACTATAATAATCTCGTGTTTGTTTTTTTCTTGGATCAAAGTTTTCAACCATTTTATGGCATTTTTGACAATTTGCTTTTGTGTAGAGATCTTTTGCATTTTCACTTGCAAAAATCCAATTTGATAATAGTATAATGAGTAGGCTGATCTTCATAAAATCCTAATTATTTTTTAATTATAACAAAGTTAGTATTGTTCCAAAAATCTCTTAAAAAATATAAACAAAAAGTAGAAAAATATCTTTCAATAAACTGAAATAAAATTTTTAGATTAATAACGTTAAAATTTATGTCATTTTTTTGTAACTTTTATTTTATTGACGAAGAACAAAATTGATTTTATATATCAATATATCTTGATATATAATACTTTTTTTGATATGATTTGCAAAAAAAGGAGATAAGATGGAGGTTTTTTTACAAACTATAGGTGCGATTAATGATGAAACAAGACTCAAAATATTACATTTTATAGATATCAATGGTGAAGTGTGTGTCTGTGATTTAGAATCCTCTTTTGAGATGATTCAATCACGAATCTCTAGACATCTTAAAATCTTAAAAGATGGTGGATTTTTAAAAGTTGATAGAAGAGGACGATGGGCATATTATTCGATACGATCACCACTTGATCAATTTCGACAATCGATTTTAAAAGAGATTAGTTATATTGGGCTTTCAATCCCACCACTTAAAAAAGGGTGTGAAGTATGATTTTGGCTAGTTTTATTTTTTTAGTTACTTTACTTTTTGTGATCTGGCAGCCAAAAAATCTACAAATTGGAACAACAGCTATTTTGGGTGCTATTGTTTCACTTGGAGTTGGAACAGTGAGTTTTGACGATGTTTTAGTTGTAACAGATATCGTTTGGGATGCGACTTTGGCATTTATTGGGATTATTATCCTTTCAATGGTGCTTGATGAGATTGGATTTTTTGAGTGGTGTGCTATAAAGATGGCAAAACTCTCTCGTGGCAATGGGCATTTGATGTTTATCTATGATCTTATTTTGGGTAGTTTTGTGTCAGCACTTTTTGCAAATGATGGAGCGGCACTTATTTTAACTCCAATTTTGTTAGCGAAAATGAGAATTTTACAACTCAATACAAAAACGATTTTAGCTTTTTTACTTGCAGGCGGATTTATAAGTGATTCTGCATCGCTTCCATTTGTATTTTCAAATCTTACAAATATTGTGACCGCAAACTATTTTAATATAGGATTTATGGAGTATTTATCAAATATGATTATCCCATATATTGTAAGTACGGTTGTTTCGATAATAGTTTTGTGGCTCATTTTGCGAAATGATATCCCAAAAGAGATAGATATCACACTTCTTAAAAATCCAGATGATGTACTTAAAAATAAGACACTATTTCAGTTCTCTTGGATTTTTTTAGCGATTTTATTAGCTGGATATTTTATAGGAGATAATTATCATTTACCTATTTCAGTATTTGCTCTTGGGGGTGCTATCATATTTTTAGCAATTGCTAGTTATACAAAAAGCACACGTGCTTGGCTTACGATCAAATCTGCTCCTTGGCAAGTAGTGTGGTTTAGTATCGGGCTTTATATAGTAGTTTATGGGCTAAAAAATGCTGGGCTTACAGATTATTTGAGTGTAGTTTTAAACGACTTAGCTCAAAGAGGAGATATGATAGCTATAATAGGAACTGGCTTTATTAGTGCGATTTTAAGTGCTTTTATGAACAATATGCCGACAGTTATGATAATGGATATTGCATTGCAAGATATTCCAAATGAAGCTCTTGCTTATGCAAATATCATAGGGTGTAATCTTGGACCAAAAATGACTCCATTTGGTAGTTTAGCTACTTTACTATGGCTTCATGTTTTAGCAAATAAAGGGGTGAAGATTGGGTTTTGGGAATATAGTAAATTTGGGCTTATTGTGACTCCTCCTGTGTTGTTGGTTGTTTTAGTATCGCTTTGGCTAGTGATCTAATGTATATTCACTTATAATAAGGTTTTGCTTTAGGGTTTTTTAGTGAGAATAATATAAGTAAAAATAATATTTTATTGTTGAAAAAAATATATTCAATACAGTTCATTTTAATATAGTTGGTGTAGAATATTCGAGATTAAATTTCAAAAAGGAGAAGAGAGTGAAAAAACTTGAAGAAACTTTTGATAAAACCTCTAATACTTCAGTTTCTAAGTCAGAAACGAATATATTAAGTAGAAGAGATTTTTTCAAAAAAACTGGAGTGATAAGTGCTGTTGCTGCAGCGAGTGTTATTGCACCAAGTAAATCGAATGCTAGTTCAATGGCAAGTGTTGGTGATGACCCTGCAATTATGCATCACCCTAAATGGGGACAATCATGGGGTGATCCTGTAACTATGAATAGATATGGTATCCCTTCTAAATATGAGCACAATGTTACTAGAAGAAATACAGACCTTCTAGCATCTGGAAATGCTAGAGCATCAATTGCAGTAACTCCTATACATGAATCAGATGGAATTATCACTCCAAATGGACTTTTCTTTTCAAGATGTCATGGTGGTATAGCACATATAGATCCAAATGAGTGGAGATTGATGATAAATGGTTTAGTTGAAAAGCCAATTGTATTAACTTTGGATCAATTAAAAAGATATCCAAGAATTACAAGAACACACTTTATTGAATGTCCTGCAAATGGTGGACAAGAGTGGAGAAGACCACAATACAATTCACTTCAATTTGCTAAAGGATTTATGTCGTGTGCTGAGTGGACTGGAGTTTACATCAAAACTATCTTGGAAGATCTTGGTTTGAAACCAGAAGCAAAATGGATGCTAGCTGAAGGTAGTGACAACTCAGAGATGGGAAGATCAGTGCCAATTGATAAGATTCTAGATGATGCTATGATAGTATGGGGACAAAATGGGGAAGCATTAAGACCTGAACAAGGTTATCCTGTAAGACTACTTCTTCCAGGTTGGGAAGGTAACTTATGTGTGAAATGGCTTAAAAGACTAGAATTCAATAAAGAGCCATGGTATGCAAAAGAGGAAACTTCTAAATATACAGCACTTAGACCAAACGGTAAAGCTGTACAACATTTCTATGCTAATGAGGTAAACTCAACAGTTGTCATTCCAAGTCCAGAAAAACCATGGACTGATTTAAAAGAGGGTGATGCAGTAGAGATTGAAGGACTTGCATGGTCAGGAATGGGAACTATTACAAGAGTTGATCTATCGTTTGATGGTGGAAATAACTATGTCCCTGCACATATTAAAGGACAAGTTCTTCCTAAATGTTGGACAAGATGGTCTTATATGTTTACAATTCCAAAAGGTTTTAAAAATCCAGATGGAAGTCAAATCATACTAACATCACGAGCGATGGATGATGCTGGATTTATTCAGCCAACTATAGATCAAGAAGTATTTGGTGGCGATGTTACTAAAGAATATTTAGAAGCAGCATTAAAAGATAATAATAAAATTGATAAAAACAAAGGTATGGGTGTAGAATCTGTATATCATAGAAATGCTATAGAATCTTGGGAATTATCAGAAAAAGGGGAGGTGAATCATGTTCAAATCAGAACAGTATAAAACTATAACAGCATCAGTTGTCGTAGCTGCAGTATTGGTAAGTGTATCAAGTGCGACTGATTCAACTGCTTATGATGGACTTTGGAATGCAAAAAAAGATATCAGTGGTGGTGTTTACTATCCTATAAAAAATGGACAAACTGGACCATACAAAGTGAATCCACAAGTGTATCAAGATTCTGATGTATCTAAAAAGAAAAGTGGTATCAAAGCTGTGTATAATAATGGTAGAGTACCAACTGTAAATGAGCTAAAAGCTTGGGATAAAGATATCAATGGATTAAATGAAGGTTTACCTGAAGGAAGTGGTTATGTTGATGAGGGTGAGGCATTATATGAAGCAAAATGTATCATGTGTCACGGTGACTTTGGAGCAGGTGGTGGTGGATATCCAGCCCTTTCGGCAGGAAAAGCTAGAGATCTAAAACATACACTCAAAAACAATAGATGGTTAAATCCTACTGCACCAGGACCTGAGAGAGTTTTTGGTTCTTATTGGCCAGTTGCTAGTACAATGTTTTGGTATATCAGAGATGCTATGCCACATACAAAATCTAAAACTTTGACTGATGATGAAACGTACGCTTTAACAGCGTATATGCTTTATATCAATGGTATGAAAGTAAATGGAGAAATTGTTACCCCTTCATTTAAACTTGATAGAGAAAAATTCTTAAAAATTGAGTTGGCAAATAGAAATGGATTTGTTCCTGATATTGATGAGAAAGATGGTCTTGAAAATGTAAGAAAATTTTTCCAAAATCCTGATAACTATGGTGCGATTAGATTGGCAAAAGGTCAACTACCTTGTATGAGCAACTGTCAAGAAACGAAAAATATCTTAAGACTTGATGGTGGAATTACTGATTTTCAACCACCAATGTCAGTTGTAAGAGATTTACCACCTGAAACTGAAGATGCGGCTCATAAAGTGAGTTTTGATGTAGCAGGTGCATATCAATCAAATTGTACAATGTGTCATGGTACTGGTGTAGCTCCTGCTGCTGGTGATAAAGCTGCATGGACTCCATTTATGGCTAAAGGTCTTTCAAAAGTATATAAAAATGGTTTAGAAGGTACAAATATGGGTATGCCTGCTAAAGGTGGTTCATCACTAAGCGATGCTGAATTTAAACAAGTAGTTGACTACATGTTAAAATTTTAGAAAGGAAGAGAAATGAATAGAAGAAACTTTTTAACATTTGCAGGAAGTGCTATCGCTCTTTCTGTAATCCCAAGCAACTTATTTGCTAAAGATTTTAGACAATCAAAGCCTAAAGTTTGGGAAGCACATACAATTGATGATGCAACAAAAGCATTGTATGGTATGAAAACACCAATTGAATCTGATCAGATTAAAATTACTGTTCCAAAAATCAATTCAAGTGGTTCAGCGGTTCCAGTAAAATTTGAAACAACACTTGATGCAAAAACTATTGCATTATTTCAAGATGCAAATCCTGAAAGTGCCGTAGGTGTTTATGATGTAGGTATTTACGACTTAAAAAAATATGAAGTAAAAATCAAATTAGAAAAAGACTGTACAGTTATGGTATTAGTTGAAGGAACTAATGGAAAAATTTATATGGCCAAAACTACAACGCAAGTTGCAGCTGGTGGATGTGAAGGATAAGTAATGTCAGAAAATGCAAATAAAATATCAGCTATAAAAGTCGTAATTAAAGATGGTGTAGCAACAGCAAAAGTGGCTTTTTCTCATCCTATGACAACTTATAATCAAGCTAAAGCAAAAACAGGTAATCCAGATGATGCTAACTTTATTACACACATCACTGCAAAAGTTGGTAATGAAGTGGTAAGTGATCTTTCAACAAGTCAATTTTATTCTAAAAATCCAATTTTTAAATTTGATTTTAAATGTGATACTTTTAAACTAGGTACTGAATTGTCTGGTAGAGAAAGAGATGACATAGAGAGTGACTTAAAAGCAAAATTAGGAAGACAACCTACATTTATTGAAAATAAAGAAGCTATGGATAGTTTGTTTCCAAATAAAGGAGATTTCTTAACAATCATTGCTGAGGATAGAAAAGGTTTCAAATATGAAAAATCAGTCGAGCTTACGGCTAGAAAAAAAATATAAGGAGTAATTATGAAAAAAGTATTTCTTTCAACTCTAGCTTTGATTGTATCACTCAGTTTTAGTGGATGTGGGCAACAACCTACACTGCAAAAAGCGGAAGCTGAAAATACAAAAGTGGTATCTAAGACACACTCTGTAGAGCAAAAACAAACTATGCAAGAGAAAAAATCAGATGTTATTCATGATATTAGAATCAGAACAGCAAATAACACTGATGGAAAAATCACAATTGAAAGTATTGAAAAAGCTTTCAAAGCAAATGGATTTCAGATCTCAACAAATAACGATATGAGTAAATCATTTGCTGGTAAATTTGGAAAAACAGATCCTACTGCAGGAACAGACTTTAAAATTTATAGACTAATGCCTGTATTACATAGAGGATACACTGTAAATATTCTTAAAGAATATCCAGAGTTTGGACTTATTGCTCCTATAAGTACTTCAGTGTATTCTAAAGATGGAAGCAAGATGAGTATCTCTTCACTTTCATTAAAAGCTATGTCTAGAATGACAGGTGTTCCAGAAGATAATAAAGATTTAGTTGCACTCTATACATCTTTAACAAAAGCATTAACAGAAGCTTTACCAAATGGATCATTTGAAGATTTATCATATAATGTGTTAAAACCTGATGGATCACTTGTAACAAGATTTGCATTTGTTTTACCAAATCCAAAAGGTAATTTCGAAGAAGCATTAGATAGTTATGATGAGATTATGGAAGGTGAAGTAGAATCTGTTGGTTTTGTATTCCCTGTATTTACTGATCTTACAGAAGATCTTACAAATGCAGGTTTTGAAGAGTATGATTTTTATAGAACTGTATCTATTTGTAACTTAGATGTTATCTATCCTGTACATAAATTTCACCCAGAAGTTGGGGCGTATGCTCCATGTACAATGTACAAATATAAAAGAAAAGATGATAAATTTATGAGAATGGGATACCCATCTGTTCATAATTGGACAATAGGTACGCAGATTGAAGATGAATATTCTCTTGAACCTCTTATCAAAGCTCAAGACTTATTAGAATCAAAAATTGACAGTACGATCGAATAAGTTTAATATTACTACTCAATAGATTGCAAAGCCCAGTTATGCTGGGCTTTTGTATTTGTAAGAGTTTACAAGGAGAAATTTGATTTTGAAAGAGACTAATATGACATTTTATCAAATAGAAAAAGTGGATAATTTATCTGAAGTATTGAAAGAAACATTTGATGTTGATTTGAATATTAGTGGTGGATGGGGATATGATAATAAAAGTGCAGTAGTCGTAAATGACTTAGATGTACCTATAGATCAATTTTTACATATGTTTGCTACTATTCGTTCAACAATTGAGATGAATCTTATGTTAGAGAAAGATGATAGATATGGTGGGATCAATGTGACATTCGTAGAGGGTGAACAATTCGAGATTGAAAATAAACTTTATGATCATGTAGTTTTTGAAGTTACAGGGATGAATGAAAATAAATATGCACAATTTATCCAAGAATATAAAGACAACTATGGGAAAAACAAAGATTTTGATATGAGTGATCATTTTAAAAGAAGAGAAGAGAGTACAATCTCTATGCGAAGTGATTTTTGGTTTATAGGTCTTGATAAATTTTATTATATTGATGAAAAGTAGGTAGGTAAGATGAAGATTTTACGATATATATTTGTATTTATGATTTTTGCAACATTAAATTTACATGCAGGCTCTAAAAGATTAGTTGAAAAAATGAATTACGAGAACTCTTACGAAAAAGCCCTTAAGAAGGGACAAACTAGTGGCAAACCAATAATGATGCTTATTGGGCAAGAGGGGTGTCCATTTTGTAATAAATTTGAAGTAAAAACACTTACAAAAGATGAAGTCAATGATATCATACAAACAAATTTTATACCATTGACCCTATTAAGAGACATTGATAGTTTTCCAGAAAAATTTAAACCTAAAGGTGTTCCTACTGTTTTATTTATTGATCCAAAAGATGAAGAAGTTTTTTATAAATCATTTGGATATCTTAGTAAACAAGACTATGTGATAGAATTACAAAAAGCTATAGAGTTATTTCATAAAAAGTAAATATGGAGTTTGCAAAATTTTAAAAATTAAATAAGGAATTTTAGAAAAAAGGCACAACATAAGCCGCGTTTTGTCGTGGATAATAATTTATCTAGTTTTTAAATCACTTTAAAAATCTTGCGAAAACAAAAAATGTGAAGCTTATACCATTGTTTTCTTGCTTTAGGTTGGGTTTACATAACTATTAAGATTGCTCAAAATATTGGTGGGCTCTTACCCCACCGTTTCACCTTTACCAGAGCTCTAACCAAGAGATGGAAGTTTACTTTCTGTTGCACTGTCCCTTAGGTTACCCTAGCCATCCGTTAGATGGAACCTTGCTTCACTAAAGCCCAGACTTTCCTCTTGAGTCTCCTCAAGCTATTATCTGTTGTACCTTTTGCGGTATGATAACCAAAAAACTATTATTTTTTTATGACGTCGTAGTTTTTTGGAATAGTGAAATGAAATGTAGTGTCACTAATTGTAATATCTTTTTGAAAGTTTGTAAAAGTAATTATTACTTTATTGTCAAGTTCATCATTGTAACTTACTGATTTTAGAATGTTCTTTTCAATAATGATTGTGTATTTGGTGTCATCAAGAGTATTTTCATAAGTATTTTGAGAGATTTTTTTTGAATTATTGATAATTTTTACCATGTTAAGTTCATCATTAAGACTTGACGTAATAGCTTGTTCAAGTTCTGGTTCATCGATTATAACACTATTTTTATTGATATAAACATTTTTTTCAACAGGTGTTTTATAGCTCCATAAAATCTTGTCATTCCCTTTGATTTTTAGAGTTCCTTTATAGATCGCTTGTGAGCCTGATCTGTTTTTTACGACTTGTTTGAAATCTGTATTGATTGTTTTAAAATCTAAAATATTTCCAAAAACTATACTTGTTATAAGCAGTGATATGATTAATATCTTCATAATTATCCTTTAGTTATAATCGGCGCAATTATATAGAAAAAAGGATTAAAATCATATGCTAGGTATTTTCGGAAAATTATTCGGCACAAAAAATGACAAAGAGGTTAAAAAATATCGAAAAAGGGTAGAAGTCATAAATTCGCTTGAAGCAAAATATAGTGCAATGAGCGATGCTGATATCCAAGAGAGCATAGATGAAATCAAAGAGAGATTGCAAACTGATAAAACAACAATTGATGAAGTTTTAAATGATGTATTTGCTATCACAAGAGAGGCAAGTAAAAGAGTTTTAGGGATGAGACATTATGATGTTCAGCTTATTGGTGGACTTGTTTTAAATGATGGAAGAATCGCTGAAATGAAAACAGGGGAGGGTAAAACACTTGTTGCTACTCTTCCTGTTATTTTAAATGCACTAAGTGGAAAAGGTGTTCATGTAGTAACTGTAAATGACTACCTAGCTACAAGAGATGCAAAAGAGTTAGAAAAACTCTATAATTTTTTAGGGCTTAGTGTTGGTGTTGTAACAAATGCTCTTAAAAATGATTTAGAGAGAAAAGAACAATACAACTGTGATATCACTTATGGTACAAACAACGAATATGGATTTGACTATCTAAGAGATAATATGGTGTATGACATAAATGACAAAGTACAAAGAGGTCATCATTATGTTATTGTTGATGAGATCGACTCAATCTTGATTGATGAAGCAAGAACACCACTTATTATTAGTGGACCAACAAAGCGAAAAGCAAGTGATTATGTAAAATCAAATCAAATTGCACTTAGTTTAGAAAAAGGTGAGAGAATCGAGCCAACTAGACCAGATGAACAACCAGTTATCACAGGTGATTTTTATGTTGATGAAAAAAATAAAGTAGTGATGATCAATGATAGTGGTATCACAAAAGCTGAAGAGATGTATGGTGTAGAAAATCTTTATGCTTTAGAAAATGCATCACTTTCACATCAACTTGATCAAGCTTTAAAAGCAAACTATATTTTCCAAAAAGATGTTGATTATGTTGTTCAAAATGATGAAGTTATTATTGTTGATGAATTTACAGGAAGACTAAGCGAGGGAAGACGATTTAGTGATGGGCTTCACCAAGCACTTGAAGCAAAAGAGGGGGTACGAATCCAAGATGAGTCACAAACATTAGCTGATATCACTTTCCAAAATTATTTTAGAATGTACTCAACATTAGCGGGTATGACAGGAACAGCGCAAACAGAAGCAACTGAGTTTGCAGAGATTTACAATCTTGATGTTGTAAGCATCCCTACAAATATTCCAGTACAAAGAATTGATAAAAATGACCTTATTTATAAAACAGAGAGGGAAAAATTTGATGCAATTTGTGCAAAAATCAAGGAGTATAGTGATAGAGGTCAGCCTGTACTTGTAGGAACTACTTCAATTGAAAAAAGTGAATACTTGCATAAACTTCTTAAAGATAAAAAGATTGCACATACAGTTTTAAATGCTAAGCAACATGAAAAAGAGGGAAAAATTGTAGAGCAAGCTGGACAAAAAGGTGCTGTTACGATTGCAACAAATATGGCTGGAAGGGGAGTTGATATTAAACTTCCAAAAGAGTGTTTAGAGCTTGGTGGGTTAGCTATTATCGCGACTGAAAGACATGAAAGTAGAAGAATTGATAATCAACTTCGAGGAAGAAGTGGACGACAAGGGGATGTTGGTGAGTCACAATTTTATTTAAGTCTTGAAGATAATCTTTTAAGAATCTTTGGAAGTGATAAGATTGCTAGTATTATGACAAGACTTGGAATTGAAGAGGGTGAACATATCGAGTCTGGTATGGTGACTCGTGCTGTTGAAAATGCACAGAAAAAAGTAGAATCTATGCACTTTGAAAGTAGAAAGCATCTTTTAGAATATGATGATGTCGCAAATGAACAAAGAAAAGTTATCTATAGATTTAGAAATGATTTACTTAGTAAAGATTATGATATTGATTCTAAAATAAAAGAAAATATCAATGAATATGTAAGAAATCTTATCTCTCATGCAGAGTTTTTAAGTCAATCAGTGATGATGGATGATTTTAATTATGATCATGTAGTTCTAAAATTACAAGAAGAGCTTGGTCTTCACATAACAAAAGAGGAGATAACTGCTAGTGATAAAGATGTAGTGATCCAAAAAGTGCATAGTTTAGTGCAGTCTAAATATGATGAAAAGATGTCTGTAGCAGCAGAAGAACAAAGAAAAGAGATAGAAAAAATTCTTTATCTTCAAATATTAGATAGTACTTGGAGAGATCACCTCTACACTATGGATACACTGAAAACTGGTATTGGACTTAGAGGATACAATCAAAAAGATCCACTTGTAGAGTATAAAAAAGAGAGTTACAATATGTTTATGGAACTTATTGGTTCTATTAAACTTGAAATCGTTAAGGTATTATTTACTGTAAGATTAAGAGATGAAGATGCTGAAAGAAGAGAACTAGAAGCTTTAAAAGCGAAAATGGAAGCTTCTAATGAAGGATTGCACACAAATAAAGAGGAAGCAAGTGAGCAAATTACAGGAAAAAAAATACCACGAAATGATCCATGTCCTTGTGGAAGTGGGGAAAAATATAAAAATTGTTGTGGTGTAAGTGGTCCTAAAAAAGGGATATTAGCTAAATAGATAAATTATTAGCACTCTTTGTTGACAAGTGCTAATTTATAAAGTATAATTTCAAAAGTTGGTAGGGTGTGCCTATCAACTTTTTATTATTTAATAATTATTTTAATAGGAGTGCATTAATAGCACACATTGCGTAAGCAATTTGGAACATATCAAAAAAGGGGTAATAACAATGTCAAAAAGTTTATACGAAACACTTGGTGTAAATGAAAATGCAACACAAAGTGAAATAAAAAAAGCATATAGAAGTTTAGCAAAACAATACCATCCAGATATTAATAAAACTCCAGAAGCAGAAGAAAAATTTAAAGAGATCAATGCAGCATATGAAGTGCTTGGAGATGAAGAGAAAAAAGCACAATATGATCAATATGGTGATTCTATGTTTGGTGGGCAAAATTTCCATGATTTTGCACGAGGACAAGGTGCTGGTGTTGATATAAATGAGATTTTACGTAATATGTTTGGTGGAGGTCGAGGCGGTTTCTCTAGTGGTGGCTTTGGAGGAGCTGGATTTGGTGGAGGCTTTGGAGGATTTGGTGGTGGATACGCACCAGACCTTGATATTGAAGCGAGCTTAACTGTTGATTTTAGAACAGCTGTACTTGGTGGGAAAAAGAATATCTCTTTGAATGGTGAGAGTTTTGATATTAAGATCCCACAAGGTATTGCAAATGGACAAAAGATAAGAGCAAAAGAGAAAGGGAAACGTGCGCAAGGACACCCAAGAGGTGATCTTATTTTAACAATTAATGTTACAGATGATAATGAATATACAAGAGAAGGTGATGATCTTTATCTAAAAGTAGATGTACCACTTTATAGTGCATTTTTTGGTGGGAAAGTTGAACTCAAAACACTCTATAAAGATGTAACTTTGAAGATTCCAGAAAATACAAAACAAAACCAAAAAATGAGATTAAAAGAACTTGGTGTCTTAAATAGAAAAACAAAAGAGATGGGAAGTTTATACATCACAATCAATATTGTTTTACCAAAGGTTGAAACACTTCCAAGTGAACTAGTTGAAATGATGAAAGCAAAACTTCCACAACACTAATGACATATGAACAAATAATAAAAAAGTATGCTCCCCTTTTAAAAGAGGTGACACATATCCCACTAAAAGAGGTAGAGATTTTACTTTTGTCACTTTTGGAAAAAAACCCTATTTGGCTCCATCTAAACTATAAAAATGAATGTGAATGTGAAGATAGATTAGCAAAATTGGTTACAAAAAGAGCTACCCATTATCCTTTGGAGTATTTGACAAATAGAGCAAGTTTTTATGGTGAAAGTTTTATTGTAAAACCAAATGTCCTTATCCCAAGACCAGAAACAGAGATCTTAGTGGAAAAAGCGGAACTTGTTCTTAAAGGGATGAAAAATCCAAAAGTGATTGAGATTGGTGTTGGAAGTGGAATCATCTCTGTAATGCTTGCTACTTTAATACCAAATATCCAAATTGTAGCTGTTGATATTAATGATGATGCTTTGGCATTAGCGAAACTCAATGCACAAAAATTTAGTGTAGAAGAGAAGATAACATTTGTAAAAAGTGATCTATTTACAAATGTTGAGGATCAACACTTTGATATGTGTATCTCAAATCCACCCTATATTGAAAATGATTTTAAATTACCAAAAAATGTGACTTTTGAACCAGCAAATGCACTATTTGGTGGTGTTGTGGGAGATGAGATTTTAAAAGATATCATAGATCAGTGTGTAAAAAGAAAGATACAATTTCTCTACTGTGAAATGGGGTTTGATCAAAAAAATAGACTAGAGAAATATCTTAAAAGTTATAAAACAAAAAGTTGCGAATTTTATAAAGATTATGAAAAACTTGATCGTGGATTTTGTGTGGAGTTGCAATCTTAAATATGGAGATACAAATGGAAAATGAATCTATCATACAAATTAGAAATCTCAAAAAAATATTTGGGACAAAAGAGATCTTAAAAGATGTGAATCTTGATATAAAAACTGGAAAATGTACAGCTATTTTTGGACTCTCTGGTGGTGGAAAATCTACTATTATCAAACATATTGTAGGTCTTTTAAAACCAACAAGTGGACATGTTTTTTATCATGAAAATGATATAGCTGTGATGAACGAAAAAGAGCTCAGAGAGGTTCGAAAAGATATTGGATTTTTGTTTCAAAGTGGTGCGTTGTTTGATTCTATGAATGTTTATGAAAACGTGGCTTTTCCACTAAGAGAACATACAAAACTTGATGAAAAAACGATTCATGAAGAGGTTATGAGTAAACTTACCCTTGTTGGACTTGATGCTTCACGAGTAGCCTATCTTAATCCAGATGAACTCAGTGGTGGTATGAGAAAAAGGGTAGGACTTGCAAGAACTATTATTTTAAATCCTCAAGTACTCCTTTATGATGAACCAACATCTGGACTTGATCCAATCACAAGTGATGTGATCTCACAAATGATCATCAATCTTCAAAAAGAGATCAAAACGACATCTATTTTAATTAGTCACGATATCAAAGAGACTTTTAAAACAGCTGATTATTTTGCAATGCTTTATAATGGCGAGATTGTTGAATATGGAGATGAAGAGCATTTTAAAAATTCAAAACTTGAAATAGTACAAAAATTTTTAGAGGGTGATTCTATGGGAGTTTTTAATTGACTTTACTTTATCAGCCACAAAAAGGGTATTGTTATAATAGTGATACACTTGTATTGGTAAATTTCATTAAAGAAAATTTAAAAATTTTTAAAAATAATAGTGGTGAGTTACTTGATATTGGAAGTGGTAGTGGAGTATTAGGGATATTGATAGCAAAATTATTTCCAAAAATGCAATTAAACTGTGCCGAACTTCAAGAGGAGTTTATATTCTTAACTAAGAAAAATACTCAGATTAATGGGCTAGAGGTTAGACTCTATGAAGGTAATTTCGAAGAGACAACTTTTGATAAACAGTTTGATATGATCATCTCAAATCCACCATTTTATCCATCATCTGTAGTTCAAAGTGAAGATAAAATATTAAAAGCTGCAAGATACAATGATAGCTTACCACTGGAAGTTTTAATAGAGAAAACTTCAAAAATTCTCAAAGAAAATGGGAAGTTTTTCTTTTGTTATGATGTTAAGCTTCTTGATGATATCATCTTTTTTTGTAAAAAGTATCGATTAAATATTGAATCGATGCAGTTTTTACATCCTAAGATTGATAGAAAAAGTTCTTTAGTGATGGTGTTTGCTAGAAAAAATTCAAAATCACACCTATCAATTCTACCACCACTTATTATGTTTGATGGTGAAAAATTTACAAAAGAGATGGAAGAGATCTATACGATGTGCAATACTTATAGTATAAAAGTGGATACAAAGCAATTATGATATTAGAACACAAAGAGTATCCTTTTAAATTTGATGCTTCAAAATGTGCTAGTTGTGAGGGGAATTGTTGCATTGGGGAGAGTGGTTTTATTTGGATATCAATAGATGAGATTGAAAAACTTGCATCTCATCTGAAGATACCAGTAAAAGAAGTTTTTGAAAACTATCTCATCAAATATGATTATAAATTTTCTATCAAAGAAAAAAAATTGAGTGAAAACAATTATGCTTGTATTTTTTTCGATCTTGAAAAAAAACAATGTTCTATTTATGAAGCTCGTCCATCACAGTGTAGAACATTTCCTTTTTGGGATCATTTTAAAACAAATATAAAAGAGGTAAAAGAAGAATGTCCAGCTATTATAGACTAATCTGCTCACTTTTATTAGTTTCAGGTATTCATGGATTTGGAGGAACTCTCTCAAATGCAAAAGAGGATGTATTTACACTTGTTGGGCTTGATAGAGAGTTAAATAGTGATTATGCAACAAGTGTAGTTTTGTTTGAACAACTCTTTAAAGATACAAATAATACAGAATATCTAAAAAAATCGATTGAGTTGTATTATGCAAATAAAGAGTACCAAAAAGTGATTGATTTAAGTAAAAAACATATTGAAAATATTTCAGAACTACAAGAATATCTCATGTATAAATATGTGTTGTCGAATATGATTTTAAAAAAATATGATGATGCATTTGAGATAGCTAAAACACTCGAGCAAAAAAACTTACCTGAAAACTCTGGATTGATAGGTGATTTATATTATTTGATGAATGATTATAAAAGTGCTTTACAAAATTATGAGTTTGGATATGAAACAACAAAAACTTCAAATCTTGTACTTGCAATTGCAAACCTCTATTACACAAAACTTGATAATAAAGCAAAAGCGATCAGTTATCTAAAAGAGTATACGACTCAAAATGGGTGTGATAAAAAAGTGTGCATTAAACTTTTAGAATATTATCAAAGTGATAATAATCTTGATGGTATGATAGAGGTTATGGAGTCTATGTATGTAATCAATAAAGCTGAACATACTGGTGAAAATCTAGCTAAATTTGAGATGATGATGGCGCAACTTTATATGCAAAAAGATAAACAAAAAGGGATCGATTTTTTACTTCAAACTGGCAACAATAATCTCTTTGTAGCAATTATGTATGAACAAGAAAAAGAGTATGAAAAAGCACTTCGTCTTTTATATAAAATGTTTCAAGAAACCAAAGATCAAACCTTACTTGGACGAATCGCTATGAATGAATTTACAATAGCAAAAGATAAAAAGAAAGTGATCAATGAAGTGCTTACAAAATTTGAACTTGCATTAGAAACAAACTCAAATTCAGAATATGAAAATTTTTATGGGTATCTTCTGATTGATTATGATTTAGATGTTAAAAAAGGATTAGAACTTGTAAAAAAAGCTTACGAGACTGATTCAAATAATATTGCGATCATAGATTCTTTGGCTTGGGGATATTTTAAAAATAATCAGTGTAAAGAAGCAAAAAAATATATGGATGATGTTGTGAATAAAGTTGGGCTTGATGATGAAGAGATAAGACTACATCATAATGAAATTAAAGATTGTATAGAAGGAAAAAAATGATACTTGATGAGATAATAAGAAAAACAAAAGAAGATGTAGAAAAAAGAAAAGTAGAGTATAGTATTGATTGGTTAGGGAGAAGTCTAGCGTATAATCCTTATCCACCAAGGGATGTACGATCACTTTTAACAGCTACAAAAGAAGAACCGATACGAATTATCGCTGAAGTAAAAAAAGCAAGTCCAAGCAAAGGTGTAATAAGAGAAGATTTTGATCCACTTACAATTGCTATGGAGTATAGTAAAAATGGTGCAAATTGTCTTTCAATTCTTACAGAACCACATTTTTTTCAAGGGAATTTAGAGTATCTGACACAGATTAGAAGATATGTAAATACACCACTTCTTAGAAAAGATTTTATAATCGATGAGTACCAACTTGTTGAAGCACTTGTATATGGGGCTGATTTTGTTCTATTAATTGCAAAAGCACTCTCAACAAAAGAGCTTCAATATCTTTATGATAGAGCATTACAACTTGGTCTTGATGTTCTTGTAGAGATCCATGATAAAGAGGATCTTATGAAAGCGATGAAATGTGGAGCGCATATTATAGGGATCAATCATAGAAATCTTCAAACGTTTGAGATGGATATGACCCTTTGTGATAAACTGATTCCAATGATCCCTAATGGGAAAATTATTGTAGCTGAAAGTGGAGTAAATGATAGGGAAACTATTTTAAGACTTAGCTCAATTGGTGCAGATGCTTTTTTAATTGGTGAACATTTTATGCGTCAAGATGATATTGGAGCAGAGCTTCAAAAATTAAAGTATGGAAAATAATCAACTTAGCCAAGATCAACTCAAAAGCTTATATTTTCAAAACGAAAGTAAGCTTTTTTCGAAAACTACAAAAAAACAAGATATTCATATCAAAACATCAACAGAGATTCTTTCAAATATTACAAAAGTTGGCTCTTTTAGTAAAGTAAAAGAGCGTTATAAATTAGGACTTATTCTAAAAAAAATACTTCTACAATCACATCTTTATTGGATCAATTATGCATATTATAAAAATAAAAAATTAATCATAGGAACAGGAAGCCATATAGGTCAAAGTGAACTCAATATGCAAAAATATATTCTTATTGAACATCTCACAAAGATAGAGGAATATCAAGATATAGAAACAGTTTCGATCATACGTGATGAAAAATCAACACTTCAAACACAGCTAACAAAACCAAATCTCAACCAACAAATCCCTGAAAGAAGTTATGGAATTTTCGATAATAATTTAGAAGATCAAAAATTACATCAAATCGTAGAGAGAATTAAAAAGATTTTAAGAAAATAATAAGTATTTAGAAGCCTTAAAGTTTGAATGCCATATAATCAATACAGTTAGAATTTTAGGAGTAAAGATGAATAGCTTTGTAAAAAATACATCATTAGCAGGTCAAATCAATAAACAACTTGCTATGACAGTTGGTGGGTTACTTGTTGTAGGTGTGATTTATGTGCAATTTATGTTAGGTAGTGCTGTCAATAAATCAGATTTACAATTGACAAATGATCTTCAAACACAGATTTTAGGTTCTGAAGATGGGAAGAAAAATGTTGCACTTGGTATAGCTGTAACTGTGGCTTCTAATAGTCAAATAGCAAATGCTTTAGAAAACAATGACAGAGGATCTGCAATCGATGCTCTTAACAATCTTGGTAAAAGTTGGCTTAATGAAAAAAATGGGTTGCTGAAAACTTAAGCAAAGCTCGATACTATC
>CALMBI010000254.1 GCA_937860115.1 uncultured Arcobacter sp.
GTCTTATTTGCTGTTCATTTCCCAAAAGTATGATATCAACCACATCTCTTCGTAAAACTATCTCACAAGCCCTTAAAATTCTCTCATCCATAGCTTCAGGTAAAACTATTCTGTTTTTATTCTCCCTTGCTTTTTGAAATAAACTATACTCAAACATCACAGGAGTAACGATACAAGATGTCGATTTTTCAATATTATCTCTGAGTGCATTGAGATCAACACTACTATTAAAAAGCCCCATTGCAAGTGCAATTTTTCGTTCATTGTCCGCGGTTAACTGTACCTTAATATTACTCACTTTCAATGCTGTTTGATAAGTATCGTCATTGGTTGCTATGATAGGAAAAGGAAAATTTGTAAATCCATCCAAAAGTTTACAAATTGAGGATGCTGGATCGATTCCACCTGTGAGTAAAATACCTGCACTATTTGGATAGTTTTTAGAATATATCGATGTGATTGCTCCAACAATGATGTCAGCTCTATCCCCAGGAACAATGATCAAATCCCCATCTTCTAAATGTTCCAAAAAATTTTCAAGTTGCATAGCAGCAATTTTTGTTTGTTTGACAATTCGTTTAAAATCTTTTTGTTCCCCAAGAAGAACAGTACAATCCAAATTGTTTTGAACATCTGCAATAGTAGGCATATTCAGTTCACTAATCTCTTTTAAAAGATACACAGGAGTATCAAGTTGGTATTGTTGTAAATTAGTTGCAAGTTCTGAAATAACCTTCTCATCTAATCTATTTACAAAAGTTGCAAAATGACCACAACCACTAGCTTTTATCACTTGCGATTCTATAAGTATCTCATCGATTAGATCAATAGTGCTTTTATTATCCCCTTTTAAAACAACACAATAAAGAGTTCCAAAATTTTTTGCGATTTCTAAATTGATATCGATATCTAAAGCATGAGAAAATGCATTTTGATAGAGTCCCTCAACAATCACAAAATCATAATTTTTTTCTAATTGTTTATATTTCTCAAGTAACTCTTCAATTAA
>CALMBI010000255.1 GCA_937860115.1 uncultured Arcobacter sp.
TGTTGTATAAGTGCTTTTTCATGATTTAAACGTATTGCAGTTTCTTCCTGAACTTTTTTAGTAAGATTATTGATAAGTTCATTAAGTCTCAAATGCGTTTTGATTCTAGCAAGTAAAATAGGAACAGATATAGGTTTATTTATATAATCAACAGCACCAATCTCAAGTCCATATGCTTCACTTTCGATATCACCCTGAGCAGTTGCAAATATGATTGGGATTCCATTTGTAACTTCGTTATTTTTGAGTCGTTGACACACTTCATAACCATCCATCTGGGGCATCATAATATCAAGTATGATAAGATCTGGTAAAGGATCACTTTTAGCAACAATTTCAAGAGCCTTTTCTCCACTTGTTGCAGCAAGAACTCTATAGTTTTCACTTTGTAAAATATTTTTTAAAAGTTTCAAATTTTCAGGTATATCATCGACAATAAGTATTGTTTTCATATTTTTCATCCTTTCTTGGTTGGAGTATTTTTTAAAAGTCTTTTAAAGAGTTCGCTAGCCTCTTCATAGTTAAAACTCTCAACACTATATGTTATTTTTTTGATCATATCTTTTGGTGTAAATACTGCTAAATTATTGATAATATTCTCAAAAAGATCATCATCACATTCACCATTTTCAAACATCTGTGTAAGCGTTTGTATTTCAGCGATCAATTGATCTTGATCTAGTGGTTCACTATTTTTATGATCAGATTCTTTGTGAAAATCGATACTATCAAGTACGCTAAAGATCCTATTTAATTCATCTTCAAGTGGTGTTGGATCAATATTGCTTTGATGAGATATTAGATCATTTTCAAGTTTTTCACTAATATCTCTTAACTTTTCAAATCCTAATGAAAGCCCTTTAAAGGTATGTACAATTCTTTTTGCATCTTCTAGATTATTTTGTAGAACTGCCTCTTTAAATACTTTTGCATCATCTCTATGAATAGTAGCATATTGTTTCAGTACCTCTAGGTACAATTTTTCATTGAGCCAGATTTGAAGTGCTACTTTGATATTAGCAATCTCTTTGAGTGATTCAAGATCTGAGTGTAGTTTTTCATGTTCTGTTAAGATTATTTGAATGTTTTGCTCACCACGATTTTGTGGTACCACTCGCTCCATTTCATTAATAAGATCACTAAGTACTATAGGTTTCAGTGCAAATCCATCCATCCCATTTTTGAGAGTTTCCTCTTGTTCTTCTATTGTCGCTGAAGCTGTAAGTGCAATAATAGAAATATGTTGATGAGATCCTTGTTCATATTCTCTTATTCTTTTTGTAGCCTCTAGACCATCCATGACTGGCATATGGATATCCATTAAGATAAGATCATATTTATTAGGATCATTTTTGTACTCTTTGACTGCTTCAAATCCATTTTGCACCCAAGTGATAGTATGCCCAAGTTCATTACCAAGATTGAGTTTTACAAGTTCTGCATTGAGCGGATTATCTTCAGCGACTAAGATATGAAAGAGTCTTTTTGATTGAACCATTTCTTGCCCACTATCATACATACAATCGTTATTGCAATTTGTGTTCTCAAGTGCTATTTTGATCATAAATTTAGATCCAACACCAGCTTCACTCTCCACTTCAATAGTACCATCCATTAAGCTTACAAGTTGTTTTGTGATCACTGTACCAAGGCCAGTACCACCAAATCGTCTTACAGTAGAGC